>JBFYPP010000217.1:0-3788 GCA_041303255.1 Chitinophagia bacterium
TGAATCCAGTTTATGATTTTATTGAAAATAAAGATATCAACGAGGGCATTAATGATTTCGCCGAACAAAATAACCTGGACCTCATTATTACACTTCCGCAAAAACGTAGTTTCTTAGAACGTGTTTTTGAAAAAAGCCTAACCCGTGAATTGCTTCATCAGACCAACGTTCCAGTAATGTGTCTTCGAAAAGAGAAAATTAGTGAGTCTAAAAATCAGCCGACTTAGGTGTTCTTGGAAAGGCAATTACATCCCTGATATTGGTCATACCCGTTACAAATAAAACCATCCTTTCAAATCCAAGTCCAAATCCAGCATGCGGTACTGTGCCAAATTTCCTTGTATCCAAATACCACCAAAGTTCATCTTCGGAAATATGCATGTCTTTCATGCGAGAAACAAGTTTATCTAATCGTTCTTCTCTCTGTGAGCCTCCCACAATTTCACCAATTCCTGGAGCCAGTATATCCATTGCGGCTACCGTTTTTCCATCATCGTTCTGACGCATGTAAAAGGCTTTGATGTCTTTTGGATAGTTCGTTACAATTACCGGCTTTTTGAAATGCTTTTCAACAAGGTAACGCTCATGTTCACTTTGCATATCGATACCCCACTTCACTTCGTATTGGAATTTCTTCTTTTTATATGCCGAAGAGTTGAGCAATATATCGATGGCTTCGGTATAAGTAATGCGCTCGAAATTATTGTCGACCACAAACTTTAATTTCTCAATCAACCCCATCTCACTTCTTTTGTCAGCTGGAAGTAGTTTCTCTTCTTCACTCAACCTTTGATCTAAAAACTTAAGGTCTTCCATGTTGTTTTCCATGGCAAACCCGATAATATATTTGATAAAAGATTCTGCAAGATTCATGTTGTCTTCCAGATCATGAAAAGCCATTTCGGGCTCAATCATCCAAAATTCAGCGAGGTGCCTAGTGGTATTGGAGTTTTCAGCACGGAAAGTGGGACCAAAAGTATAAATTTCACCAAAGGCTGTGGCCCCTAATTCACCTTCAAGCTGTCCGCTGACAGTAAGATTGGTGCTTCTCCCAAAAAAATCCTCTTTAAAGTTGATGGCACCCGATTCTTCCCTGGGTGGATTATCAAAAGGCAAGGTAGTTACCCTAAACATTTCTCCAGCCCCTTCTGCATCTGTGGCGGTAATGATTGGGGTGTGCATATACAAAAAACCCTTCTCGTGAAAGAACTGGTGGATCGCAAAGGCAAGCGAGTGCCTTATTCTAAAAATCGACCCAAATGTGTTGGTCCTGAACCTCAAATGGGCAATTTCCCTTAAAAACTCAAGGCTGTGTTTCTTGGGCTGTAATGGGTATTTTTCTGCATCAGAATCTCCCAATATTTCAATTTCGGTGGCTTTTAGCTCTACCGACTGCCCCTTTCCCTGTGATTCAACAAGCTCTCCGGTAACTTTTAGGGCAGCACTGGTGGTTATGCGCTTCAAAAGCTCATCACTGAATTCACCCAAAGAAGCAACTATTTGCAAATTTGCATTAGTAGAACCGTCGTTTAGGGCAATGAACTGGTTGTTTCTGAAGGTCCTCACCCATCCCATGACCACAATGCCCTGTTGACCCGCTTGTTGGAGTAAAAGCTCCTTAATCTTGATTCTCTTATTGAACATAAAGCTAATTTCTTGTACAAAGGTAATAAAACGAGGTTGAGATGCATATTGGAAGAACGCAGGTAGGGTTAGAATATTTGTTTAAAAATGGAAAAAGGCGTAATATTGTCTAAGAATCAGGGGTAATCTCCACCAATTCGTCTTAGTTTTTTCTTCATTTTATTTTTTTACACAACACATCTTTCATCCTTCCAAGGGATATCTCAACAATTACAATTTATGTACGACATTTTACAGCTGAATGACATGCTAGTTACAGAATTACTAGACATCGCAGAGCAACTAAAAATTACAGGCGTTAAAAAACTTGAAAAACAAGCTTTAATCTATAAAATTCTCGATAAACAAGCCGTTGTAAATAGTGCGCCAAAGGCAGACGGTAAAGAAGAAAAACCAGCCAAAAAGAAGAGGATCGTAAAAACAACCACAGCCAATAGTACAGAAGAAGCAATTGTTGAAAATGACCAAGTAGAAGAAGTGGTGCCGGAACCTGTTGTCATAGCTAAGCCAGAAAAAAAACTAATCAAGAAAGGGAAACTAACACAACCCGTTAATATAGAAGATGCTCAACCACAAATTGTTGAAGAAGTAGTAGCATCAGACGATAATGAAGATACGCAAGCACCAGAAAACAACCTTTCACTAGATGAAGCACCAGCAAAACAATTGTACATTAAAAAAGAACCTGTATTTAATGTAGAATTTGATGGCGCTATTCAAGGTGAAGGTGTATTAGAAATGATGCCAGACGGTTACGGATTTTTGAGAAGCAGTGATTACAACTATCTATCATCTCCAGATGATGTATATGTATCGCCATCTCAAATTAAGTTGTTTGGTGTGAAAACGGGAGACACAATCAGCGGAAGTGTTAGACCACCAAAAGAAGGTGAAAAATATTTCGCTTTGTTAAAGGTAGATACCGTGAATGGTCGCCTACCCGAAGAAGTAAGAGACAGGGTGCCGTTTGATTATTTAACCCCTTTGTTTCCTCAAGAGAAATTTAATCTCTATACAAAACAAGATAACTACTCAACAAGAATGATGGATCTCTTTACTCCGCTGGGTAAGGGACAAAGAGGGTTGATTGTAGCGCAACCGAAAGTGGGTAAAACCATGTTGTTGAAAGAAGTAGCAAACGCAATTGCCACCAATCATCCGGAGTGCTACTTGATGGTTGTGTTGATTGATGAGCGTCCGGAAGAAGTTACAGATATGGAGAGAAGCGTAAACGCAGAAGTGTTGGCGTCTACATTTGATGAGCCCGCCGATAAACACGTAAAGGTTTCTACGATTGCTTTACAAAAAGCAAAACGTTTGGTAGAGTGCGGACATGATGTAGTTATTTTATTAGATTCAATAACACGACTTGCTCGTGCGCACAACACGGTGGCTCCATCATCTGGTAAGGTTTTATCTGGAGGTGTTGAAGCCAATGCCATGCAAAAGCCAAAACAATTCTTTGGTGCAGCGAGAAAAATAGAAAACGGTGGTTCGCTTACCATATTGGCTACCGCACTTATAGATACGGGTAGCAAAATGGATGAGGTAATATTTGAAGAATTCAAGGGTACGGGAAATATGGAGTTGGTGTTAGACAGAAGACTTGCGAATAAGAGAATTTATCCCGCGATTGACCTTACTGCATCATCTACAAGAAGGGAAGATTTATTGCTTGATAAAGAAGTGTTGCAAAGAATGTGGGTACTTAGAAACCACTTGGCAGATATGAACAGCGAAGAAGCAATGTCGCTTTTGATGAAGCAAATGAAAGGTACAAGAGACAACAACGAATTCCTGACAAGCATGAACAAGTAATTGTTCTTGAATTGAAATGGCAATACAAAAAATTTCAGTCGAACAGTTTGTAACACTCTCTTTGTCATATCCAGTAATTGATGTGAGAAGTGAAGCAGAATTTAATCATGCCCATATTCCATCTGCAAATAATTTACCGTTATTTAATAACGATGAACGTGCTGTTGTAGGCACCATCTATAAGCAACAATCAAGAGAGCTTGCTATAAAAAAGGGACTAGAATATTTTGGTCCAAAAATGAAAGACATGGTTGTTTTTGCAGAAGACCTTATTGCAAAAACAGATCCATCCAATAAAACTTTATTAATACATTGTTGGAGAGGTG
>JBFYPP010000218.1:0-3788 GCA_041303255.1 Chitinophagia bacterium
CACCTTTTCCTTTGTACGGTTCAGGCTTCCTTAATCCTCTAATTTTTGCAGCTACTTGTCCAACCAACTGCTTGTCGCTTCCTTCAAGAAAAATCCTAGGATTATCTCCTTTTTCTTGTGTGGTATGGATTTTGAGTTCACTTGGAATTTCAAAAACAATATTGTGAGAATATCCCAAAGAAAGGTCGAGGATATTGCCTTGATTAGATGCTTTGTAACCAACACCCACTAGTTCTAATTCTTTCTTGAAGCCTGTGGTTACTCCAACTACGAGGTTGTTCACCAAAGCCCTAGATAAGCCATGCAAAGCACGGTGTCTGATTTGATCAGTTGGACGTTTAACTTCCACTGTAGATCCTTCAATTGAAACCGTGATGTCACGATCAATCGACTGCTTTAGTTGTCCTTTTGGACCTTTCACAGTTACTACATTACCAGCGTCAACAGTTAATGTTACACCTGCTGGAAGTTCAATTAATTTTTTACCTATACGAGACATAGTATTTGTTTTTATTCCTTACCGTATGTTTTTGGATGGTTTCAGTTCCGTATAGAAAACTTAGTGCACAATCCGAAACTCCCGGTTGGAAGGATTTATTTTAATAGATGTAGCAAAGTACTTCTCCGCCTACATTTTGAGCTTTTGCTTCTTTGTCAGTCATTACCCCTTTTGAAGTAGAGAGGATGGCAACACCCAAACCGTTCTTCACTCTTCTGAATTCAGCAGGCTTGGCATACTGTCTCAAACCCGGACGAGATACACGTTCCATGGTTTTGATTGCAGGCTCTTTGGTTGTAGCATCATACTTCAAGGCTATTTTAATAACGCCTTGTTTGCTATCGTCTTCAAACTTGTATTTCAAAATATAGCCTTGGTTATACAAGATCTCAGTGATTCTCTTCTTCAAATTAGAAGCTGGAATCTCCACGATTCTATGTCCTGCCATCTGTGCATTTCTGACCCTTGTCAGAAGATCTGCGATTGGATCTGTTGTCATGTTATTTTCCTTTTAGTTCCGCTCGAACGGAATTATTTAGGTTTAAAATTTTGTTTCCTAATTCGTTCAATTTACCAGCTCGCTTTTTTCACGCCTGGGATTTTTCCAGAAAGTGCCATTTCGCGGAACATTACCCTTGAAAGTCCGAAGAACCTCATGTAACCTTTAGGGCGACCTGTTAGTTGACATCTGTTTTTTAAACGGACTTTTGAAGAGTTTTTCGGAAGTTGGTCAAGTGCTTGCCAATCACCTGCAACCTTGAGGGCTGCACGCTTTTCCGCAAACTTTTCTACCATTTTCTCTCTTTTCCTTTGTCTGGCTTTTACCGATTCTTTTGCCATAATCTTCTATAATTGTGTTAACTCGGTTTTCACCGAATTTCGTTTTGAGTTTAATCCTTTTTCATGTTTTTGAAAGGCATGCCAAGCTCCTTCAACAATTCATACGCTTCTTCATTGTTCTTGGCAGTGGTAACAAAAGTGATGTCCATACCGGTGATTTTGGTCACCTTATCGATATCAATTTCTGGGAAAATGATTTGCTCTGTTACGCCGAGGGTGTAATTACCACGACCGTCGAAAGCTTTTTCACTTATCCCTTTGAAATCACGAACACGCGGAAGAGAAGCAGCAACCAACCTATCCAAAAACTCAAACATCTTCACACCACGTAAAGTAACGCGTGCACCGATGGGCATATGCTTTCTCAACTTAAAGTTTGAAATGTCTTTCTTGGAACGGGTAGGGATTGCTTTTTGTCCAGTAATCATGGTCAATTCATCGATGGCGATGTCAATCAACTTTTTATCAGATACCGCACCATTAACGCCCCTGTTGAGGCATATCTTGGTCAATTTTGGTACCTGCATAACCGTAGTGTAACCAAATTTCTTCATCAAAGCGGGTACCACATCCTTGTGGTATTTCGCATGTAACCTGGGTGAATAAGTAGATGTGCTCATTATTTGATAACCTCCCCTGACTTTTTAGATATTCTTACTAGTTTACCGTTTTCTCTTGTTCTTTTGATTTTGGTCGCTTCCTCTTTCTTGGCGTCCCAAAGCATTACATTGCTAATGTGCATGGCAGCTTCCTTCTTTATCAAACCACCTTTTGTATTTTGGGCAGAAGGCTTGGTATGACGGGTAATGATGTTTGCGCCTTCAACAAGCACTCTCGACTTTTCTGGAATTACTTCCAAAACTTTGCGTGGCTTTTTGAGGTCTTTGTCATCACCAGAGATTACTACAACGGTATCTCCTTTTTTAATATTGAATTTGGCCTTAAATCTATTGCTCATCTTCTTTAATTTATACGTTGTTAACGCAGTTGTTTACTGATTAAAGCACTTCGGGTGCAAGTGAAATAATCTTCATATATCCTTTATCCCTTAGTTCGCGGGCAACTGGGCCGAAAATACGAGTACCTCTAGGTTCATCAGCCGCATTGAGAATAACTACTGCGTTATCATCAAAACGAATATAAGAACCATCCTTACGGCGAAGTTTGTTTTTTGTGCGAACGATAACTGCTTTGGCAACCGTACCTTTTTTGATACCACCAGCAGGGATTGCATCCTTAACAGTCACAACAATCTTATCACCAATCCTGGCATAATCCTGTCCACTGTTTCCCAATACACGGATACAAAGCACTTCTTTCGCTCCGCTGTTATCTGCTACCTTCAATCTGGATTCTTGCTGAATCATTTTTTTATATTTTATCCGGCTATTGCCGTGTGGTTAACGATGTGTCTTTAGACGGTCGTAAATACCTATTTCGCTTTTTCGATAACTTCAACCAATCTCCAACGCTTTGTCTTACTCAAAGGTCTTGTCTCCATGATCTTTACCACATCACCAGGCTTAGCCTCGTTATTCTCATCATGGGCATGGAACTTGGTCGTCTTTTTAACGAATTTTCCATAAATAGGGTGCTTTACCTTTCTTTCAACGGCAACCGTAATGGTTTTTTCCATTTTGTCGCTGCTGACTACCCCTGTTTTGGTTTTGCGAATTTTTCTATCAACCATTTTTTCTATTTTATTTCCTGACTTAACAGGATTGATTTACTTTATTTGAGTGGCTTAAGCCAATGTTCTCTTTTTAATTTCTGTTTTCAACCTTGAAATATCTTTTCTGAGCGCTCTTAAGCTCATTGGATTTTCAAGCGGTGTAATTGCGTGGGCAAAATGCATTTTCTTTAAACGCAATTCATCTTCCACGATTTTAGCCTTGATGTCTGCATCACTTAGTGATGTTAGGCTCTTTAAAAATTCAACTTTTTTTGACATGTTTCAGTAGTTTAACTTTCTTTATTCCTTATGCTACAAGATCCCTACGGATAATGAATTTTGTTTTGATGGGAAGCTTGGCTGCTGCAAGATGCATGGCTTCTTTTGCTACTTCTTCAGTAACACCTTCTACTTCAAACAAGATTCTTCCTGGTTCAACAACAGCTGCCCAGAATTCAGGGTTACCCTTACCTTTACCCATCCTCACCTCTTGTGGCTTACGGGTAATTGGCTTATCAGGGAAAATCCTAATCCAAACGTTTCCTTCTCTTTTCATGGCGCGTGTCATTGCCTGACGCGCTGCTTCAATTTGTCTGTTTGTCATCCACACCGGTTCCATTGCTTTTAGTCCGAATGAGCCAAAAGCCAAAGTTGTTCCTCTCTTCGCCACTTCCCTTATTCGCCCCTTCTGGGCCTTCCTGTGTTTCGATCTTTTTGGTTGTAACATCTTAACGTATGTTTAAAAATACACTTAATGAAATTAATTATGCTCTACGC
>JBFYPP010000219.1:0-3705 GCA_041303255.1 Chitinophagia bacterium
ACTGGAATGTGTTCAATCTCATATTTTCTCATCAGCATTACTGCATCCGCAACGGTTTGGTCTGGTCTAACGCTGATTAGTTTTTGTTTACTGGCTCTTGAGGAAACAATGTCTTTGAATGTTTTTACTTCCAGAAATCCTCTTTCCATCATCCACTGGTCGTTGTAAATCTTCCCTATATATCTACTTCCGTGATCATGAAAAATGCAAACAACAACATCCTCTTTCTTTAACTTGTGTTTAAGTTGAAGTAAACCTTGAAAACAACTGCCTGCGCTATAACCACAGAAAAGGCCTTCCTCTTTTGCAATTCTTCTGGCCATTACTGCACCATCTTTATCCGTCACTTGTTCGAAGTGATCAATAACGGACATGTCGAAGTTCTCCGGTACAAAGTCTTCTCCGAATCCCTCTGAGATATAGGGATGGACTTCATTCATGTCTACTTCACCTGTGTTGAAATATTTGGTGAGCAAAGAACCGTAAACATCTATTGCCCAAATCTGGATATTGGGATTCTTTTCTTTGAGGTACATGGCCGTGCCTGTAACGGTACCGCCAGTGCCGGCTGTACATACCAAGTGCGTTATTTTACCATCAGTTTGTTCCCAAAGTTCTGGTCCGGTTGTTTCATAATGAGCCAACCTGTTAGCCAGGTTATCGTATTGATTGGAATGAAATGAATTGGGTATCTCTTTGGCCAATCTTCTTGCAACAGAATAATAGCTTCTTGGGTCTTCGGGTTCTACGTTAGTGGGACAAACGATGACTTCTGCACCAACTGCTTTTAGGATATCTATTTTTTCTTTCGATTGTTTATCGGTTGTGGTGAATATGCATTTGTATCCTTTCACAATGCTAGCCAAAGCAATGCCCATCCCAGTATTACCTGATGTACATTCAATGATTGTGCCACCCGGCTTCAGTTTACCTTCTTGCTCTGCTACTTCCACCATTTTCAGAGCCATACGGTCTTTGATGGAGTTGCCTGGGTTGAAATAATCCACTTTGGCGAGGACTTGGCAAGGAAATCCCTGTGTGATTTTATTCAACTTAATCAAGGGGGTATTGCCTATTGTTTCTAGGATGTTGTTTTTGATATTCATCTTTGTAAGATTAACCAAACAAAGCTAGTTCAAATTCATCCTTTTTTTGCTATGTTTTTTTCCGGTGTTTCTACTTCAAAACTAAGGTTGCCTGTAATTCGATATTCTACTATCATGTTTTTGTGATCCACCACAACGCTGTGTTCTTTGATATAAAGCGATTTGATGTTGTGTAAGCTTTTTGCTGCTTCTAATATTGCTTGTTGGGCTGCATCTTCCCAGCTTTTGGTTGAGCTGCACATGATTTCAATAACCTTGATAATTGCCATGGTATTATATTTTAAGTATGCAAACTACTTTGATAGTTATTCAATAGCCGTGAATAAAATCAAACTCTAATCCTATAGTTGTCATCAATGGATATGATCAAACTCAATTATTGGTTTTCAACCATCAAATAGCTTGCAGTAGATAAAAAATAAAAATGCAAAAGAAGCCCAAAATTGCACCAGAAGTTCCAACAACTCCCTTTCCTGAGCAGAAGCCCATTGTAGATCCAGAAGAACCGCTTGTGCCAGAGGAGAGTCCTGATTTTATTCCAGAAGAAGATCCATTTGAAACTCCTCCAGTCGAGATACCTCCACCTGGGGAAGGACCATAGTGACAATCATCATGGTTTTACATGATGTACTTCCTTGATTTCAGGTATTCTAAAGTTGTATCATTGCATCAGTCGGTTAACAGAACAAGTTTCTGATGCCGGGAAGATTAAAGCAGACAATAAGACTTCTCAAAAGGGTCGAAAACTGCTATATCACGGAACTGGAGAAATCCAGTTCCTTTTTTTATTATAAAAAATCCCCAACATTCGTTGAGGATTTAGTCTTGTGCCCAGAACAGGAATCGAACCTGCACTACCTTGCGATAACCAGATTTTGAGTCTAGCGCGTCTACCAGTTCCGCCATCTGGGCTTGGGCAGCGAAAATAGTTTAACTATTTGTAACCACAAACATCTTTGTTAAAAATTAATAGGAGAGCGCAGAAATCGGTAATTTTGTATTTCAAACTGGGGCTGACCGGTATTGACAGCGTAGATCTTTGAGGGTAAGCATGCAGTGCGTTGCGAATGTTGCACTTTAATCTGAATTCGAAAAACACAAATGGCGAGAATACTTACGCCATGGCTGCCTAATCAGAGATTAGCGCATCCATTATAGCCGCAAGACGGGCCCGCCTTTGCCAAGTCTGCACGCTGAATCAAAAAAACAAGGCTGCTTCAACCATAGGCTGTGCCGGTTGACTAAGACTATTCAGCTACGGAAATTGTTGGTTTGTTTGGTTCCTGCAGTTTCTCGACAATCAATTCCATAATAAGCATGTAGAAAGCTTTCGGCGAATATGTTTGGACGTGGGTTCGAATCCCACCAGCTCCACAATTCTTATCATTTTTTTTGTAATTACAGTTTCCTAAGGGGCGACTGTAATTACAAAGCTTCTCAAAATCATCTCATTTTATTCTGGTTTTCTTGACTCAATCCTCGGGTCTGAATTTGTCAATCCTTATATTTGTAGATCATTTTTTAATATGAGCTGTATGCAAAAAGTACTACTAATAATCCTTTTTTCCTTTTCATCTGCTGTTTTTGCCCAAGAAGACACGACTGAGATTTTTGATTACAGTCAGTTTGGAGATGCTGAAGGTGCTAAACGTTACTGCACTCAAAAAGTATTGAACCAGACTCCACAAAAAATAATCAGCCTGGGTTTTGAATACCAGGGCAAGTTTACCATGCCTAATGTACCATTGGGTATAAATTTGCCAGCTTTTAGTGAGACCCCCTATAATGTCCGCAATGTTTCTGCGTTGCGTGCACAAGTGAACCTTCCAGTTATTTCTACCAATAAGCTTATTTGGCAAATGGGACTTAACTACTGGGGAAGTAAGTTTAATATAGAGGAATCGAATAATAATTCTTTTACAAGAACATTGAATGATAATTATATGACAACGGCAGGAATAAACACAACAATATTCAAGCCGTTGAATGAAAAGAATTTTTTGATTCTTCAGGCGAGTGGGGATGTAAATGGAGTTTTTGAAAAGTTGAGTGATGTAAACGGTAAAGCATTTACTTTTAGCTGGACAGCTATTTATGGTTGGAAGACTTCAGAAAAAAATATGATTGGTACTGGTTTAGCCAGAACTTACCGTGCTGGTCAGCTGATTCATGTGCCAGTTCTTTTCTGGAACAAGACATTTAATGACAAGTGGGGAATGGAACTGTTGATTCCTGCACGTGGGCATATTCGTTATAATTTTTCTACCTCTAATATGCTGCAATTTGGATTTGAACTCGAGGGTAACCAGTTTTGGATGAATTCAGCTGGATTTGGAGCTCCCAATCAGGCTTTATACATACAAAGAGGAGAGTTAAAGCCAAGAATTATGTGGGATAAAAAAATCAGTGGATTCATCTGGTTGAATGCACAAGTAGGGATGAGGTCTAATTGGAGATTTGATGTTATGAATGAGTACAATGGTAGAAAGGATGATCAGCGCTATTTCACTTCAAACTTGTCAAATCCACTTTATTTTAACATCAGTATAAATTTAGTTTCACCATAACCAAACTTATTCCAAAAAAATGCCTCACTTGT
>JBFYPP010000220.1:0-3649 GCA_041303255.1 Chitinophagia bacterium
GACCAGATCAATTCAATGTTAGCACCAGGTAAAGGAAGTATTGCAAAGTCGGTTGAAAATATAGCAGGCATTTCTGGAAATATAAAAAACAATAACGATTCAATTAACATGATCATTGGCAACTTAACAAAGGTGTCAAGAGACGTTTCAAATGCAGAAATTGGCAATACAATTAAACAACTTGAAATTGCCTCGGTTAATTTGAATCAAATTCTCAACAGCATCAAAGAAGGCAAAGGAAGTCTAGGTATGCTTACCAAAGACGAAGCCTTGTATAATAACCTAACCAGCACATCCAATAGCTTAAATATTCTTTTGCAAGACTTAAGACTTCACCCAAAAAGGTATGTACAAGTATCGGTTTTTGGTAAAAAAGACAAAACACCACCATTGATGCAAGCACTTCCAGACTCCATAGGTAAACAATAAAAATGTTTATAAAGCAAACGCTTACTATTTTTATTTTTCTATTGCTCATGCAATTCATATCGCATGCCCAAGATCCTGTAAATGCAGGTGGAGATAGGTTTGTACAAGTAATTAAGGCAAATAAATTTATCAGGATAAAACAAGATGTTGGTGGCGACCTTAATCTACTTGTGGGAAGTGTTTTGATGAAACAAAACAATACCTTGTTTTATTGCGACAGCGCAATTCAAAATATTTTCATCAACCAGATTGAAGCTTTCGGAAATATCCATATCAACGACAACGACAGTGTGCATACCTATTCGCAATACATGAAATACGATGGTAATTCACGAATAGCACAATTAAAAAATAAAGTAAAACTCACAGACGGCAAAGGCGTATTAACAACAGAGTCGTTAGAATACCAGGTTGATCCAAAAATTGGCACGTACTTAGAAGGAGGCAAAGTGGTAAATGAAAAATCAGTTTTAACCAGTAAAATTGGTATATACTATGCCGATAAAAGAGAGGTCTATTTTCAGACCAATGTAAAACTAGTGGACCCAGAATACAGAATGAGTACAGATACCTTGTTGTATAACGTAAATACTGAAATCGCTAATTTTGTCTCTCCTACTGTTATTAATGATGGCAAAACCCGGATATTAACCAAATCAGGATATTATGATTTAAAAAAAGGGAATGCCAGTTTTACAAAAAGACCAATTATCATTGATAGTGTTCAGACAGTAATAGCGGATAGTATTTACTATAATAAAATAACTGGTGAGGGAATAGCAAATGGAGATGTTTTTTATAAAGATTCAGCACAGGGTATCTCTATGAAATCTGGCGCTGCTCTATTCAATAACCAGTCAAAAACCATCAATGCCTATAAACGACCATTAATGGCATTAAAACAAAACCAAGATTCCATTTATATAGCAGCAGACACTTTGTATTCAGCCTACCTAAAGAAAGACAGCACGAAGAAAATTCTGGTAGATACCATCCGGTTTTTTAGGGCTTACCCTAACGTGAAAATTTTCTCAGATTCATTACAGGGTAAAAGCGACTCACTTTTCTATTCCGCTTTTGATTCTACTTTCAGTTTTTATAAGGAACCCATCATTTGGGCACAAGGAAGTCAGATATCTGGTGATACAATTTATTTGGTAACCAGGAATAAGAAGGCCGATCAAATTTTTGTGAATGAAAATGCCTTTTCTATCAATAAAACAAATGAAGGCCTCTTTAATCAACTAAAGGGGACGAATATGAATGGTCAATTTATTGAAGGTGAGATTGATTTTCTCCGTGTGAAGGGCAATGGGGAGAGCTTATATTATTTACAAGATGAGGATAGTTCCTATATTGGCATGAACTATGCAATGGCTGATGCAATTGTAATGAAATTCTTCAAAAAGGAATTGAAACGAGTATCGTGGGTAAGTGGCGTGTCTGGTGCAACCTACCCGATGAATAAAATTCCAGATGATAAGAGGCAATTACGAAATTTCAAATGGCAAGAAGCACTCAGGCCAAAAACCATAGCAGACCTACTTAATAAGTAGCACAACTAAAACCTAATGTCAGTCAATACTTACTATTTTCATCCTTTAAACAACAAAGAGATACAATGCTGCTCATCATTTTTGTAATAGGATATTTGGCTATTGCCTTTGAACATCAAATAAAATTAAACAAAGCTGCAAGTGCACTAATAACAGGAGTACTATGTTGGACCATTTACATTTTAAATGGAGCTGATCATGATGTTGCACACCATGCACTTTTGGAGCACATGGGTGAAATTTCAGGAATTCTTTTCTTTCTTTTGGGAGCCATGACCATAGTGGAGTTGATTGATGCACATGATGGTTTTGAACCCATATCGTCTAGTATCAAAACAACCAACAAATTTAAGTTGTTGTCAATAATTGCAGTATTGGCATTTTTTCTTTCTGCAGTATTAGACAACCTAACCACTACTATTGTATTGATTTCACTAATTGCAAAATTGGTGAAAGACAGTAAAGAGAAACTTGTTTTTGCATCTATTATTGTGATTGCAGCGAATGCTGGCGGTGCCTGGTCGCCAATAGGTGATGTTACCACCACCATGCTGTGGATTGGAAATCAGGTTACCACAAAAGAGTTAGTTAGAACGGTGTTTCTACCAAGCGTTGTATCAGCCATTTTGCCCTTAATTGGTATGGGATACGCTTTAAAGGGAAAAATAGCCCCTATTCAAAAAGACAAAGCAATCATAACCAGGTCAAAGCCATCCGAAAGAAACCTTGTATTAATTATAGGTTTACTGTCACTTTTGTTTGTGCCTGTTTTCAAAACATGGACAGGCTTACCACCATTTATGGGAATGCTTTTTTCTCTAGGTATAATGTGGGTAATTACCGAAATGATACACAGCGGAAAGGATACTTTGGATAAAGATAACCTGTCTGTCAATTTTGCAATTAGAAAAATAGATACCCCAAGTATTCTTTTTTTCCTAGGAATTTTAATTAGTGTCGCAGCGCTGCAGTCGGCAGGAACACTGAAAGAAATGGCTGATTATTTAAATACACAAATTGGGAATCAAAAAATCATAGTCGTGGTTTTGGGATTTTTATCTGCAATTATAGACAACGTCCCTTTGGTTGCAGCAACACAAGGCATGTATAGCCTTAGTGATTTTACCACAGATCATCCGTTTTGGTTGTTCTTGGCTTATTGTAGTGGTACTGGAGGTAGTATCTTGATTATAGGCTCGGCTGCTGGTGTTGCAGCAATGGGTTTAACCAAAATTGAATTTTTCTGGTACCTGAAAAAAGTAAGCTTTTGGGCAATTATTGGATACCTCAGTGGTGCAGCAGTGTTTGTATTGATGAGCTGGCCTTAGTGACCATGCGCAGCCAAAAATCTTTCAGCATCAATTGCAGCCATACATCCACTTCCTGCTGCTGTTACAGCTTGTCTGTAGTTTTTATCTTGAACATCTCCACAAGCGAATACACCTTCCACATTTGTTTTTGAGGTGCCAGGAACAGTTTTGATATAGCCCGTTTCATCTGTTTCCAAAAAGTCTTTAAAAATACCAGAATTGGGCTCATGGCCAATTGCTACAAAGAATCCAGAGATTGGAATATCTTGATTAATACCTGTTTTATTGTTTTTAATACGGACAGCATTCACTGTTTTATCACCCAATATTTCTTCGGTCTCGGTATTGTAGTAC
>JBFYPP010000221.1:0-3617 GCA_041303255.1 Chitinophagia bacterium
AATAAGCATCGATCCTTCTGGATACATCTTTTCTTACATCAACATAAAATAGGTTAATATCACCGGCATGAAAATTCTTGTTTCTGTATAAAAAAGAACCGGGAAATTGTGGGTGTGAAACCCAAAGAGCTGCTCCCTCTACTTGTGCGCTCTGTGTATTTCGGTATACTTTATTTAAATTATACAATACAGCTCCTTGTTGCATCTGTTTATCTGCTATTTCGGTTGTGGTCTTCCAGCTAATTGGATTTACTACCGCTATACTGGTATCTGTCCTTTTTACCCATCCTTCGTTATAATCGTTTCTATAGGTTCTCCAACTCACAAAACAGCCCGTGCTCTTTTCATCACCGCAAACAGGAATACTCACATATTCGTTTTTCTTTACACCCATTCCAATTAAATACCCACATACCAACTGTTTAGATAGGGGTTTATCATCAAAGAATTCTTTCATTAATCTTGTGGCATGTGTGGTACCCTGACTATGTGAGGCGATAATTATTGGCCTACCCTTGTTTTCATATTTTAGATAATATTCGAATGCGCGCTTAACATCATCGTATGCTAAGTTAAAGGCAGCGTATTTCGATATACTGTCTGGTTCTGAATACATCCCAAGATGTGCTTGTCTGTATCTAGGTGCGAATACCCTGGCTCTTTCATTAAAAGCAGAAGCTTGGTATAGAATGGGACTATAATCTGTTTTATAATTGATTGTAGCGTCATCAATTTTAGCATTGGTAATCCCATTTTCTCTTTCTCCGGTAAGTGTTGTTGGGTGTAGAAAAAAAACATCTACTGTTTTATCCATAGGTGCCTTAATCAATGGCTTTGGAATGGTATCAGAGGGGTCCCATTTTTCTGGATGCGCTGCCCAATATTCGAGGTTAGCATAATTGGGGATTCCGTTTTCACTTTTGAAAGCCGCCGTTCCTGTATAGGCATTAATTTTCTTAGAACAGGATTGTCCAATAACCATTAGACAGCCCAACACGATCAACATGCAATATTTCCTTGTATTATTTCGATTCATTTTTCAAAATTATGTTTGTTAATTTTACCGAACAATCTTTTATTATGAATATTCCAGTTGTTGACCTTTCTCTCTTCGTAAACGGAACACCAGCACAAAAAGTTCAATTCTCTGCCGATTTGGGTAAGGCCTTCGAAGATGTGGGGTTCGTTTCTGTAAAAAACCACGGTATTGACCAACTCCTGATTGATACTTTGTACACCAACGTACAATCATTTTTTGGCTTGCCCGAAAATACCAAAAGAAATTATGAGGTACCCGGTTTAGCTGGTCAAAGAGGGTATACCAGTTTTGGAAAGGAACATGCAAAAGGAAGTGATGCGCCAGACCTTAAAGAATTCTTTCAATTTGGACAAACTGTTGCTGCTGGCGAAACATCAGTAGAAAATTATCCTGACAATGTACAAGTTTCAGATGTAGATAGCTTTAATGATAAATTTCTTGAAGCCTATAGGGCTTTTGAAAAATCAGGCGGCGCCCTACTTAGCGCAATTGCCATCCATTTGGGGCTGGGAGAAAATTATTTTGAAGAACATATCCATCTTGGAAACAGTATTCTTCGCGCAATACATTATCCCCCTATTTTAAATGAGCCCAAATCTGCGATTAGAGCAGAGCAACATGAAGACATCAACCTGATTACACTTTTGGTGGGTGCTTCAGCTGATGGTTTGGAAATTCTCAGTAAAGAAAATGAGTGGTTGGCTGTTAAGGCTGGTCCGGGTGAAATTGTTGTCAATGTAGGAGATATGTTGCAACGCTTAACCAACGATCGATTAAAAAGTACCACACACCGAGTAGTAAACCCTCCAAGAGAAAAGTGGCATACCTCTCGCTATTCCATTCCTTTTTTCCTTCATCCCAAAAGTAACATGTCTCTTGCTTGTTTGGATTCTTGCATTAGTGAACTACAACCCAAGCAGTATGAAGACTATACTGCTGGAAAATATTTGGATGAAAGGCTTAGAGAAATTGGACTAAAAAACTAAGATTGACGCTGATAAGACATATTCCTTTTTTAAAAGCGGTATTCAATTATAGCATATCTGCTTTTGGTGGTCCACAAGGTCATCTTGGCATGATGATGAATACGTTCGTTGAAAAAAGAAAGGATGTTAGCGACAAAGAATTAATGGATATCTATGCTTTTTGTCAATTGCTTCCTGGAGCCACATCTACCCAAACCCTTACTTTAATTGGTTACAAACGCGGAGGAATAAGCCTGGCGCTGCTCACCTTACTTATATGGATGGTACCTGCGGTTATCATCATGACTTCGCTTTCAATTTTTATTTCTAATTCTGATTCGGAGATTCATAAATTATTTGCTTTCATGCAACCCATGGCGCTTGGCTTTTTGGCTTTTGCAGCGCTTAAAACCATGAAATTTTTAAAGACCAACTTTTCAAGAATTATTGTCCTTGTTTTTGGTGTGTTCACTTTTCTCTTTTTTAAATCACCATGGATTTTTCCAATTGTAATGCTGCTTGGCTCCTTGTGTGGTTTACTAATTAAGAAAGAACCAACACCACAAAAGCCAATAAAAAAAAGAAAATTAAATTGGATTTTATTTGTCCTTTTTGCAGGATTTTTTATCACTGCGGCATCCATGTCTGAAACTGCGAGAAAAGAAAATTGGGAAAACCGTGCGCCATACAACCTTTTTGAAAACATGTATCGTTTTGGAAGTTTTGTATTTGGAGGAGCTGATGTGCTCATACCGGTTATGTATGAACAGTATGTAGTAAGACCTGAAACAGAGCGCATCAAAACAACCAACCAAAATGTAATTAAAATTGATCGTGAAGAATTTCTTACTGGAGCTGGTATTGTAAGGGCAATTCCTGGACCGGCTTTTTCGATTTCCTCTTTTATTGGTGCTGCTTCGATGAAAGACAAAGGAATAGCTTATCAAATACAAGGGGCTTTGATTGCTACAATAGGAATTTTTCTCCCTAGTTTTCTAATTGGTGTTTTTTTATTTCCGCTTTGGGAAAACCTACACCGCTATAAAATTTTAGAACGATTGATGACTGGAATGAATGCAACTGTTGTGGGCATCATGCTTGCCAGTATTGTATACCTAACCATGGATACAATAGCGCCATTAAGAACGGTACCCAATAGTGATGCACTGCTTTTCTTTTCGGTAATGTCTATAACATTTTTCATGTTGGTTTACACCAAAGTGCGTGCACCATTTATTGCAGCAGGCTGCCTAGCTCTCGGAATGATTGACCTGTTGTTTTAGTTTATTTATAATAGCCAGACCTTTCTATTTCCTGCATTACTTTATCTGGTACCAAATAGCGAATTGATTTTCCTTCTCCCAACATTTTTCTGATCTGTGATGATGAGATCTCAATTATTGGGGCCTTTAATGTAATTATTTTTGCTGCAGGTATTTCCTTTACTGGACAATGCAAACGCTCATACACACAAATAGAATAACGGTTGAGTATAAGATCTCCGCTCTTCCACTTTTGGATGTTCTCTAAACTGTCGGATCCCATGATGATGCTGAATTCGTGTTCTGGGTATTTCTCATCTAAATAGGCAAGTGTCTCAATTGTATAAGATG
>JBFYPP010000222.1:0-3613 GCA_041303255.1 Chitinophagia bacterium
CCATCATGCGCAATATTTTCATCAACAATTACAGACGTAAGTCGAAGCAGAACACCATCTTCGACAATACGCCAAATGAATTTCTTCTTGATTATAATCAGGCTGCTGTTCCAAATGGTGCAGAGACTACAATCAGGATGAAAGACATCAACAAAGCAATCCATGATTTGCCAAGCATATTCAAACAGCCTTTCATGTTGTATTTCGAAGGATACAAATACCATGAAATTGCAGATATGTTGAATGAGCCACTGGGCACCATCAAAAGCAGGATCCACTTTGCTAGGCGTCTTCTAAAAAATCAGATTAATAAGTTTTAACCTATCTTCCCCCTGTGTCCAAAAAAGCAATTGTAATCGGAAGTGGTTTCGCGGGGCTTTCAGCTGCCTCGTTTTTGTCAAAGTATGGATGGGATGTTGATGTTGTTGAAAAGCACGACCAACCGGGTGGAAGGTGCAGGCATTTCAAAGTGGATGGTTTCACATTTGATATGGGACCAAGTTGGTACTGGATGCCAGACGTGTTTGAACGTTATTTTGCCCAGTTCAATAAAAAAGTTGCCGAATATTACAAGCTAATTAGATTAGACCCATCTTATAGAATTTATTGGAATCATGATGCAATGGATGTTCCAGCGGATTATGGAGCACTGAAAAAACTTTTTGACGAGTTGGAACCTGGTGCAGGCGAACAGTTAGATGCATTCATGAAAGAGGCAGAGTACAAGTACAGGGTGGGTATCAATAAATTGGTTTTTAAACCCGGACAATCTCTACTGGAGTTCTTAGATTTTGAATTGATTGTCGGTCTTTTTAAACTTGATGTATTTCGCGACATCAAATCGCATATTTCGAAGTATTTCAAGCATCCACAGATCAGACAGATGATGGAATTTCCTGTCTTGTTTCTTGGTGCACTTCCAGAAAATACACCTGCACTTTATAGTCTTATGAATTTCGCTGATGTGAAACTAGGAACTTGGTTTCCCGAAGGTGGTATGTATAAAATTGTTGAAGGGATGCATAAGCTTGCTACTGAAACTGGTGTAAAGTTTCATTTCAACAGCAATGTTTCTTCTATCGTTGTTGAAAATGGAACAGCAAAAGGTGTAACTATCGATGGCGCAGAACCTATGTACGCAGATGTAGTAATAGGTGCTGCAGATTATCATTTTATCGAAACGAAACTTCTTGAAAGTCAATACCGTTCTTATACTCCTACATATTGGGAAAAAAGAGTGATGGCACCTGGGTGCTTGATTTTTTATGTGGGTACCAGTTGTAAAATACCTTCACTATTGCATCATTCACTGTTTTTTGATGTTCCTTTCGAAAAACATGCCAATGAAATTTATACCAATCCGTCATGGCCAAAAGAACCTTTGTTCTACCTGAGCGCAACATCTATAACGGATGCAAGCCAGGCTCCAGCTGATGGTGAAAACTTGTTCTTTTTGATGCCGATAGCAGCAGGTTTAGATGGAGATGATGAAAATATTCGAAATCATTATTTCGATATTTTGTGCAACCGACTGAAAGAAAGAACAGGAGTAGATATTCAAAATCACCTCGTTTATAAACGCGCATATTGCAATTCTGATTTTATTACTGATTACAATGCCTTCAAAGGAAATGCATACGGATTGGCCAATACCTTGATGCAAACCGCAAATCTTAAGCCAGCGTGTAAGAGTAAAAAAGTAAAGAACTTATATTATACGGGTCAATTAACAGTTCCTGGTCCTGGAGTTCCCCCCAGTTTGATTAGTGGAGAAGTAGTAGCTGGATTGGTCGACAGAGAACTAAAGGCCTAAAAACCGATTTTTATTGTTGAACAAATTAGAAATTAATACATTTAATTGTTTAATTTCAAAAATTATAAAGACAAGATAAGTTAAACACAGATGATAGGTTTGTTCCACGAAGTCTCACACGAATGTAGTCGCATTACAACTAAGCGATACAGCACTTCATTCAGCAGTGCAATTAAGCTGTTGAATGCAGAGATCCAAGGGCCGATCTATGATATTTATGGACTTGTCCGTTTTGCTGATGAAATCGTTGATACGTTCCATGACCACGATAAAGTATTGCTTCTCTCCAATTTTAAAAAAGAAACCTACGACGCTATTGAAAGGGGAATCAGTTTAAATCCGATTCTCCATAGTTTTCAAATCACGGTCAATCGATACAATATTGATTTGGCATTGGTGGAAGCTTTCTTCAAGAGCATGGAATTTGATTTGGAGAAAGCCAGTTATGATGCCAGTGGTTATGCTGAATATATTTATGGAAGCGCAGAGGTGGTTGGCTTAATGTGTTTGTATGTCTTTTGTGACGGAGACAAAGCGCAGTATGAAAAATTAAGACCCAGTGCCCAATCTCTTGGATCTGCTTTTCAAAAAGTGAATTTTCTCCGAGATGTAAGTGCTGATTACCAACAGTTGAATAGGGTCTATTTTCCTGGAGTTGATTTCAATGCATTCACTCCTGAAATGAAAGAAAGTATTGAACAAGACATCGAAAAAGACTTCAGGAATGCGTATGATGGAATCATCAAGCTGCCACTAAAAGCCAGGTTTGGTGTTTATCTTGCTTATAAATATTACTTGAGTCTATTTAAAAAGATAAAAGCGGTACAGCCGCAGCGTATATTAGAAGAGCGTATTCGTATTCCCAATTACCATAAAGTATGGGTGGCTGCAAAAGCGATGATTCGCACACAGCTCAATATGCTTTAAATACCTCTTCCATCACTTTCCCTCTCACATTCAAATCACCAAAAGTACTTTTAGCAGTAGGATGAACCCTGTTGGCCAATAGTACAAAAACAATACCCTTCTCTGGATCTGCCCATGCGCAAGTGCCGGTAAATCCTGTGTGACCAAAGGCCAGTTTCGATGTATTCAAAGTAGGGTAAGCTACTTGTCTTTTTTCATTGTCTTTTTCGGCTTTATCAAATCCAAGTCCACGTCTACTGATGTTGCTTTGGTAACTTGTAAATAATGCTGTGGTAGCAGTAGAAATAAATCGCTTACCATTTATAGCTCCCTTATTCATCAGCATCTCCATCAAAACGGCAATTTCATAAGCATTGCTAAACAAGCCAGCATGTCCGACTATACCTCCAAACATAGCAGCGCCTGGATCATGCACATATCCCCTTACCAATCTTTCTCTGAAATAAGGATCTTGTTCCGTTGGGGCAATTGTATTCTTATTGATGTAAGCAACAGGATTAAAACCAGTGCTTCTTAATCCCAGCGGTCTGTAAAAATATTTTGCTGCATATTGGTCAATGGATAATCCACTGATCGCTTTTACAACCTCTCCCAACAGAATAAAATCATTGTCGCTATACACGTAAAGTTTTTTCTTGTCAACTTGTGAGGTTAATATCCTACTGTACATGGTATCCCTCCAATCTGTTCTCATGTAAAGAGAGTCGTCTATTTTCACTCCATATTTTTCATCTTGCTTCTTACTGAAATAGCCAGGCAAGGCTTTCATTGTAATGCTGTCTGAAATTTCTTTATAGAAAGGGATCGTTGCTTTCAATCCGGCTTCGTGTAATAAAATGTCTTTGATGATTAAATTCTCTTTGTCGGTTCCCT
>JBFYPP010000223.1:0-3608 GCA_041303255.1 Chitinophagia bacterium
GGATTGTCCAGGATTGATCAAAGGAGTTGAATACAATACTTCTGCCAAAGCCGGTACGTAGTTTTTATCTGCTCCTTTCTCATCCTTCATCATGGCATCGCCAGCGCGACCAACTTTTTCTAATGAACCTGGTTTTGTAATGACCATGTTGTGCTGCATTGCATCTGGGTTTTCAATGATGATTTCAACCGACTGTCCTGGCTTCACCGTAAATTCTTTCAAATCATATTTCATGGCCTCCCTAATGGTTTTGATGCGAATGACTTTCACATCTGCCATTGCTTTCTCAGCAACAACACCCCAAGCTTCCATCAATTTATTCAACCGCTCATTACTGTTGCTTATATTGATAGATTTTAAGAATGCAAGATCAGCTGGCTTCAACTTGACCTGCTTGTTTCTGTAATTCCATCCTTCGGAAATGGCTTTGATTACACTGGACTTGGCCTGCGGATCCATCGCAATGGTGTTTCTCATCATCGCAACCAAAGAATCTACCGGAGCAATGGAAGCATAACTTCTTATTGCTCGCTCCATTGCAAATGTGTTCATATCAGCAGGTCGAACGAAATTTATTTTCTTTACAAATCCATTGTTGTTTTTATTGACCTCGGTAATTTCATTGGCTCTGTCTAAGTTCACCACCAAATTGTATTCCCCAACAACATCTGTGCTAAACGATAAATTACCAACCCATGGTCCGTTGATGTTCTTAGTGATGGAAACAGTTTCACCTGCCTTGATCCCTTCTTTGTAATTGCGACTCACCTGATCCACTTTAATGCCTTGTCCCTCAAATCGAACATCCAATGGCACAAACACTTCTGCCGGTAAATCAACTGAGCCTTGGTTCTTTACTTCAACCGTGACAGCAATTCTTTCACGAACCGCCGGAGCAGCTGGATCAATCTTGATATCGCTAATCACCAAATCGAGACCCGCTACTTTAGAAGCAACCTTCGCTGCTGATGCAGCTCCCATCTGGTGTTTGCTGTGGTCCATTGGTGCAACAGCAGTCTTCTGTGCTGCACTGGATTTGATACGCTCCGCCAAATGCTTTTTCATCAGCTTTCCACCATTTGCATTTAATACAACAGCAAATGCATCGGGCATCCAACGGTCTTCGACTTCCGTAGATTTATTCAAACGATCAAAAAACGCTTTCTCTGCTGCTGCATTCAATGGAGATTTTGAAAAATACAACAAGGCATTCATCACCACCAGCAAATCTTTATCGTTCAACAAGTCCAACTTTAATATTGCTGCTACACCACTCTCGTTGTGCTCCATTACTTGAATTGCATTCTTACGCACAGAAGGAATTGGATGAGTGAGTGCGACTTCCAACGTTTGTTCATCCAATGCACCCAATCCTTTTAATGTCCACACAGCATGTATAGCAGTAGCATTAATGCCAATCTCATCTAACTGAGTATTAGCAACCATCGCCTTTAGCTGTGGTACTACATCTTTATTGCCGCTCTCTACCAACATTCTTTGTGCATGCGTGCGCCAAAATTTATTGTCGCTTTTTAAGGCAGCCAATAATCCATTAACATCGGTGTACTTTAATTGTATGGGTTGATAAGGCGCTGCACCATTATAGGAAACCCTATAAATGCGACCATGTGTGAAATCGCGCAACGGAGTTTCATATGCATTACCTTCTCCATTCGAACCACCTTGTGGTGTTGGATTGTGTTGAATAATATAGCTATACCAATCTGCTACCCATACAGCACCATCCGGACCCACTTCAGCAAACACAGGAGCGAACCATTCATCTGCCCCGGCCATCAAATTGAAACTTTCTTTGTCTGAAAAATCAGTCCCTTTTCTCACCATGTTGTTCTGGTGAAGCACATGGCCTGTTGGTTCTGAAACAAATGCAATGTTGTTCCAGTATTTTTTTGGAAATGCACGGGCAGTATAAAAATTATGACCAGCTGCTGCGGTGAATCCGCCAAAGGCATCTACTTGTCGCACTTTTTCAGTGATGGGTTTTATATCACGATGCGTATCTGTGCTTCTGCTTCCGTTTTCAATGTTGTTAGCAGAACTAAAATACCGATTCGGGATTGCCATGTACCAACCATGTGAGTTGTTGGCAGTCGATCCAAAAACATCATTGGTCTCATTGAAACCAAATCCCCATGTATTGTTGTTGGTTGAAGTCATCCATTCAAGCTCAGTTCCATCTGGCTTGAATCTAAAGAAAGCCTGACCAAATTGTATAGTATCCTTTGATTTGCCTACAACACCCTTGAAACCTGAATATCCCACTGCACCCCAAATCCAGTTGTCGAATCCATAATGCAAATTAGAAGGACCAGCATGTGTATCAAATGTTCCAAAACCAGAAAATAAAATCTTCTTCTCATCGGCTATATCATCCCCATTCGTATCTTTCAAAAACAACATGTGTGGTGCTTGTGAAACAAGCAATCCGCCATTAGCAAACACCATGCCTGTCGGAATACTCAAATTATCTGCAAATTTTGTAAACTTATCCGCTTTGCCATCTTTGTCGGTGTCTTCGCAAATAAGAATATAATCCCTTCCCCCTGTCTCTTTTCTTTCATTTGGATAATCTTGCGTAATCAACACATACATTCTTCCCTTTTCATCCCAACTGATGGCAATCGGATGCATCACATTGGGCTCTGCAGCAAACATTTCCAATTTAAAATCGACTGGCACCTGAATGTGTTTCATAGATTCTTCAGGCGACAATGGTAATTGCTGATATTGAGTACCTGCTCTTCTTTCATAATTGGGAAGATCTGCAGGTGTATACTGAAAAGGCTTTGCGTTTCTGGCATGATAAGCAGCTACTGCTTCATCGTTAACACTCCAAAGAATGGCTTTGTAGATCAACTCTTGAAATCCAGGCTGGTTCCAGGTTCTTTCATCATGACCATAGGCAGTATAAAAAACTTTCCCTTTGCCATGTGTTCTTGTCCATGTATACGGCTCCGTTTTTTGTCCGGGTTTATCTTTTTCTTGATCTGCCTTAATCTCTCTAACTGCAAGCACATTGTTATCCGGCTGCAACTGACTATGCAAATACGTTTCATCATAAGCAGTAAATGACTTTAATCCTTGCATGATGGGGTGTGCGGCTTGTGTTGTGTGCGTGGTAATTGAGTCCATGGTATGACGCCAAAACTGACCACCAACCAATTTCACATACGCATCAGAATTTCTAAAACAATAAGAGGCACAATGGATGGGCAGAAATCCTTTTCCGGAAGCGACAAAATCAAGTAATGCTTTTTCCGCAGCAGGATCTATCTCATTCCAGTTGGCAAAAACCATCAAGGCATCGTATTTCGCCAATGTTTGCGGATTTAAATCAGCAAGTTCATCCGTATACGTAAAATTGACCCCTTGGGGTCCGAGTGCTGCCATCAAAGATGGGATGCGCTCCATGGGCTTATGGTGTCCTTTATCGCCAAGAAACAATACTTCAATTCGTTTGCCTGTTTGTGCGAAAACGGAGGCTGAAAGAAGTAAGAGGATTCCTATTTTAAAAAACTTCATGGTTGTTATTTTCGGTTGACGGTTATCGGTTGGCGGTTGACAGTTGTCGGTTGGCGGTTATCAGT
>JBFYPP010000224.1:0-3604 GCA_041303255.1 Chitinophagia bacterium
CACTCGTCCCTGATCAATTTTTCGGCTTTTGCAATCACAGCCTCATCGGCATAATTACCTGCAAGCAGCAGATGATTGCCTTCGCTAAGCTGACTGAATACTGCGTTTAGTCTCTCTTCGTTCTGGTCATTCAGAAAAACATCATAGCCCTCTGATACAAACCTTAAGGCCGTTGCTTTGCCTATACCTGATGCTGCACCTGTTATCAAGGCTTTTTTTCGTTCCATTTTAATTTTTTTATGATTTTTTATTCAGGCTTCCTGCATAAACAGAAACCCTTGTTTTTATCATTTCTCCTGGCAGAAGTACTGAACATTGTTTTAAATCGATAGCATCGTTGACCGATATCGGTATTGTTGTAGAAGGTTCGAGCACTGCAGTATAGTGATCTAAAAAACCACCGTAGGAAGCAAAATACCAGAGATATGGAAATACTTCAGTATCAAAAATAATGGTGAATTTCGAATCCTCTTTTTCGCTGATTAAGCTCATCTCTCCTTTCTGAATTTCATAGAGATAAAAAAAGTCCATGGTCCCATTTTTTGCCGGAATTATTGAAGCATCTGTACCTTCAATAATTGGCCATGTAAAAGGTTCCAACGAATTAAACCGCGAATATGCTGTATCAGCAACCTCGGCTTTGCCAACAAAACATGCTATCTGATCGCCTTCTTGTATATTAACTGCAGCATGCAATTTCCAAAGGAAATTTCTAACTGAAGGAGCATCATTTCTGATGTTGTAATCGGTGTGAATTAACGGTTCAGACTCATCGAGGGTAATTATTTTTTCATAGTACAATTCACTTAATGGAAGCTTTTTGAATAACCTCAGTTCATTACTATTCATATCATAATTCAAATCAAGGGTCCAAAGCTCTCCATGATCAGGATAATCAATACCCTGAATCATTTCGGGCAAATCACAGGGCAGTAATTCATCAAATCCACCGAAGAAAAAAGGATCAAAAGATGTACCAACTGGATAGGACTGCAGTTCTAGTGCATCGTTTGTCCATAGGAATTCTTTGGAGAGCGCTTTGGAATAAATACTGATTATTTTTCCTCCAACAGCAGGTGCAACATCCACACATAAAGTGGAGCTTTCGAGTCGGATGATTTCATACTTGCCGGATAAAAACTTTGAAATACTCATATCGTTTACCAAAAAATTATATAAATGATTAAATAAGCAAGAACCATAATGCTACCCCAAAATGCAATTGATTTGTACCATGGCATTTGAATTTTTTCTGTGTCTTTGACAAATATCCCGATTGAATCATCATTTTTTAATACTGGTGCTGGACTAAAGAGGAACATGTATAAAACAGCAAACACTAGAATGCACATCCATACTATTCCAGCCAAGTTGTAAATATTCATGGTTATCCCGATTTCTTTTACTGCATAAGGAGCTAGAAACATGGGGAAGGTTAGCGCCAAAAGTATGAATGCAAGTTTTGAATTAATTCTTTTGGTAATCATACTTAATAAAAAAGTAATTGATATTGGGGCCGCAACAAATACCCAGCATTGCTGAAAAAAGTCGAATATATGTGTAAAGCTGCCTACAATTGGGGCATAAAATGCGCCAATGATTAGCACTCCAGCTGCAAAGAACCTTCCTGTTTTTATTAATTTCTGTTCAGTCGCATTCTTATTGATTAATTCCTTGTATATGTTAAAAATAAAAATAGAAGATACTGCGTTAATTCCTGATTGGATGGATGTAACCACAGAAAAAATCAAGACTCCATATACTATACCTGTCCCGCCAGCAGGTATAAGCCTGTCAACTACATAGATAAAAGCACCATCTGCTAATGGGAGATTAGGTTCCAAAGCATGAGCGATTAATCCGGGAAACACATCGGCGAATGGAATGATTATCCAAAGCAATCCGGCGAAAATAATTCCCATTTTTGCATGCCATTCATTTTTTGCCCCTAAAGTTGATTGATTGATATGCTGATTGGTGCAATAATACCAGATATTGGTTGAGAACATTAAAAGAAGAATGGCAGTCCAGGGAACATCAGGATCGTCAATAGGTTTGATCAGATTTGCTCGTGGGCCGGTTCCGATGATGGTTTCCCAACCTCCGGGAACTGTAAATAGTCCAATAATGAAGATGGTGATCCCGGTTCCGATAAGCATAAGCGCCTGCATTACATTTGTCCATGCAATTGAAGCCATGCCACCATAAATGACAAAAAATCCAACAATTGATATTATCAATCCGATACACAAATAAAGATTAATACCCAAGATACCACTCATGGCATAGGCTCCCGTATACAAGACCCCGGCAAGGTTGATGAAAACATATATGAGGATTGAAATGAAAGCAAACAGCAGTTTAACTTTTGTGTTGAAACGTTTCTCTAGAAATTCAGGAATAGTCAGAATCCTATTTTTCAGATAATAGGGTATGAAAAAAACTACCATTACTATAATAGGAATTGCATTTCCCCATTCCCAATTGGCTATAACCATGCCACGGCTATACACAGAACCGACTGTCCCAATAAACTGTTCACTGCTTGCCCCTGCTGCTATATAGGAAAATCCGATAAGGTACCAGGGCAATTTGTGTTGCTGAATAAAGAATTCAGCTGCGTTGCTTTTGCGTTTTCTTCCGGCAACCAATCCGATAATGGAAAACAAAAGGAAGTAAATAAGAAAAGTGAGTAAATCAATATTTTTCATTTAATTGATTTTACTTTTAAATTACCCAATTTTCCGACAAGAATTTAAATTATTAAAAGAATTAAATCTGGATGATTACCATTTAAACGAAAGATGCAGCTAGAATGCGATGATTGAATATGTGACTGTTATGAAATTGAAAGATTGAACTTCGTGACAAATTGCACTAAGTTAGTTCTTAGCTTATTTTAGTTATCTATTACAGTTTTATTTTTATTTAAACTTCATATAGTTCTAACGGAAGGCCATCTGGATCTGAGAAAAACGTAAATCTTTTGTTCGTTAGTTCATCTATACGAATAGGTTCACAATTTACTCCATGAGATGATAGAGCAGCAATTGATGTCTCAATATCAGTAACACGGAATGCTAAATGTCTTAAACCACAGGATTCTGGACGTGAATTTCTGACAGGAGGATTAGGAAAGGAAAATAGTTCAATTATATATGTTCCTTCAATTGCAAGATCTAATTTATACGAATCTCTTTCAGCTCTATATGTTTCTTTAACAATACTGCATCCCAAAACCTCTGTATAGAACTTTTTAGAAATTTGATAGTTAGAACAAATAATTGCAATATGGTGAACTGATTTTAATTGAGGGTTAGTCATGACTAAATTTATTGAGTGTTCCAAATTTCACTAAATACATCCGAATTACAACCAAAATGTTGTTCTCTAGTGAGTACAAGTTGAATCTAGGAACCTCCAAACGGCTCTTTGGGCAAAGATTCTTTAATGACGTAAATATATTTTAATTACCTCGTGAATTTTATTTGATGGTCGCTTTCACTGAATTATAATAAATCGTGGTTCTGCCCTCAAAACCAGAATCAGTTCCAACTACCAACCAAATTTCACCCTGCGGATTCGCTTGAACTGTTATAGGTGT
>JBFYPP010000225.1:0-3602 GCA_041303255.1 Chitinophagia bacterium
GTACAAAGCAGTACCCTTTTAGTTTTATTAGCATCCGCATCCTGGTCATCAATTAATTCTTTGAAACCACCTTGGGTGAATTCACTCACTAACGAATAAGATCCTGGATGTCGAAGATTCGCCTTCGGTGAGAAGTTGATTAACGGTTTTCTGAAATTCCATGTGAGTTGACGTCTTAATACATGGAAGAGGTTTGCGGCAGTCGTGATATTTGTAATCACCATATTCAATTCAGCGCACATTTGAAGATAACGTTCAAGTCTAGCGCTACTGTGCTCTGGACCCTGTCCTTCATAACCATGCGGCAACAACATCACAACGCCATTCATTCTGTTCCATTTCTGCTCCGCACTAGATATGAACTGATCAATCACGGTTTGCGCGCCGTTGGAGAAATCCCCAAACTGTGCTTCCCATAAAACGAGGGTGTTTGGATCTGCAAGTGCATATCCATATTCAAAACCCAAAACCCCATATTCACTCAACAATGAATTAAAAATTCTGAATTTACCTTTTGCCCCTGAAACGTTGTCTATTCGGTTGTGCTCAATTTGTTCTAACTCATCCAACAACACTGCATGTCTATGACTAAATGTTCCTCTCCTTACATCTTGTCCACTCATCCTCACATTCTTTCCCTCTGAAACCAAACTTGCATAAGCAAGTAATTCACCGGTTGCCCAATCTACTTTAGTCTCTTTTTCAAGTAAGTTTATTTTGTCTTGGATCAACTTTTCAATTTTCTTCATTGGTTTGAATCCATCAGGCATAGTCATGATGGCATTAAACAATGATTTGAACGCGTCTTCATTAACGGATGTAGATGGAGATTTTTCAAAATCCTGCTGTGTTGGACGCACCATGCTCTTCCACACCAGTTCTGGTGCTTGGTAGTGGTATGGTAATGGATGTTGCTTTACTTCATCTAAGCGTTCTTGCAAATCACTCCAAAATTTCTTTTCCATGTCTTTTGACATGTCTTGAATTTCCGGATTTGAGTTGCTTTGTAATTGTGCAACATAATTTTCCCTTGGATTGGGATGCTTGTCAATAATCGAGTACAACTTGGGTTGTGTGAACTTTGGATCATCTCCTTCATTGTGTCCATGTCTTCTGTAACAAACCATATCGATGAATACATCGCTATTAAATTGCTGTCTGTACCGAATTGCAATTTCTATGCATTTTACGACTGCTTCAGGATCATCACCGTTCACATGCATTACTGGTGCTTGCACCATTGATGCGAGTGATGTGCAATAGTCGGCCGTTCTTGCATCTTCAAAATTGGTTGTAAAACCTATTTGGTTATTGATAACAAAATGAATGGTTCCTCCCGTGAGGTATCCGTCTAAACCCGACATTTGCAGAATTTCATAAACGATACCCTGACCAGCAATGGAGGCATCACCATGGATCAATACAGGCAAAATATCGTCGTACTTGCTCATGTAGAGTACATCTGCTTTTGCACGCGAAAAGCCAAGTACAACAGGATCAACAGCCTCAAGATGGGAAGGATTGGGCATCAATTTCAATGCAATCCTTTTACCTTCTGGCGTAACCACTTCACTGCCATAGCCCAGGTGGTACTTTACATCCCCACTACCCATGGTTTGATCAGGTGCTGATTTTCCTTCAAATTCACTAAAAATATGTTCATAGGTTTTACCCATGATGTTGGCCAATACGTTTAATCTCCCACGGTGCGCCATACCAATCACCACTTCCTTTACCCCAAGTTCTGCTGCGCTGTTGATCATTGCATCCAAAGCAGCAATGGTAGTTTCTCCACCTTCAAGTGAGAATCTTTTTTGGCCGATGTATTTGGTGTGCAAGAATTTTTCAAAAATTACACCTTGGTTGAGTTTCTCGAGTATCCGCTTTTTCTTTTCAAATGGAATAGGTTGAGTAAACTTTACTTCCATCTCATTTGTAAGAAAATCTATTTTTTCTTGGTTGCTGATGTATTTAAATTCAATACCAACATGACTAGAATAGCATTTTTCCAAATGTTCCTTGATTGCCTTTAGGCTGACTGTCCCTAATCCAATAAGATTACCAGCATGAAATACAGCATCTAAATCATTTTCAGACAAACCAAAAAAAGCCAAGTCCAGATTAGCACCCCGGTCTTTTCGTTCTCTAATTGGGTTGGTTTTTGAAATCAGATGCCCTTTGTTTCTATACCCTAGAATCATCCTGTATACACCCAATTCTTTACGCCAATCAATGTTGTCGCCAGCACCAATGGCTTGTGATGTAGGTTTTCCTTCGAGTTGGTTGACTGCAAAGTCGAAACCCTCAAAGAATTTTCTAAGGTCTGGGTCGATGCTCTCCGGTGAACGCGAAAAATCTTGATAAAGCTGCTCAATATAGCCTGGATGGGAGGAGGTGATGTATGAGAAATCCTTCATTGGAACTGTCTAATTAGTTTGAACACAAAACTGAGGGCAAATATCGGTCATTTTGACCGAAAAATAAGAGTAATCTTGCCTGTTTATGCAATGATTTTAGGATTATCAATTCATATTTTTGGTTGAATTAACTAAGTGCATTACCTTTGCAACCCGTTATAAAAGAAAAAAACAAAGGATGGCAAATCACAAGGCAACCAAAAAAGATACGCGTCAAGTGGCAAAACGCAGAGAAAAGAACCGTTACCAGGGTAAAACTACCAGGAACGCAATGCGTGATCTTCGAGCAACAACAGATGCGACAGCAGCTCAGGAAGCACTTCCTAATGTGTTGAGCAAGATTGATAAATTGGCAAAAAAAGGCGTAATCCACAAAAACAAGGCTGCGAATCTTAAGAGTAAGTTGGCTAGAGCCATCAGCAAAATCGCCTAAAGCTCATAAAATCAATGATATTGAAAGAACATCCCTCGATGTTCTTTTTTCATTTAATCTATCCCAGAAGTACTAAATCTTTAACTTTGTGTATCTATGACTGAAAAGATTTTAATTCTTGATTTTGGTTCTCAATACACCCAATTGATTGCGAGAGCAGTAAGGGAAGCCAATGTTTATTGTGAAATCACTCCCTACCACAAGCCTGTGGTATACGGACCAGAACTAAAGGGCATCATACTTTCTGGTTCCCCTTTCTCTGTAAATGATGCCAATGCACCCTTGGTTGATGTGAAGTCTATGGCATCGCAAAGAAATGTATTGGGTATTTGTTACGGTGCTCAGCTTACTGCCAAAGTGTTCGGGGGAAGAGTGGAGCGTTCAGAAAAAAGAGAATATGGACGTGCTATTCTTCAAAAAAATTCAGAACATATTTTATTGAATGATGTTCCAACAACTTCTCAAGTTTGGATGAGCCATGGTGATTCAATTTTGGAGCTACCTGCTAATGCTGAAGTGCTGGCAACTACCAATTCAATACCGATAGCTGCATTTAAAGTTCAAGAACCATCCTGCAACGATATTCTAGGGTTGCAATTTCATCCTGAAGTATACCACTCAGAATTTGGAAAAAAAATCTTGCACAACTATTTATACAATGTGTGTGGATGCACAGGCAACTGGACACCGGCACATTTTATAACAGATACCATTGAGGAACTCAAGCAAAAAATTGGTGACAAAAAAGTGGT
>JBFYPP010000226.1:0-3598 GCA_041303255.1 Chitinophagia bacterium
GTCTGAGTGAAGAAGAAATTGTGAAGCAAGCTATTGCATCTACTTTCAATGGGTTAATCGAACTTAATCAATTGAAAAGGAGTCCAGCAGAATTATCTCATTTGACCATTGGCGTTAAATGTGGTGGCAGTGATGGGTTCAGTGGTATTAGTGCTAATCCTGCAGTTGGACATTGCGCTGATCTTCTGGTTGCTCTTGGCGGAAAAGTATTGTTGGCAGAATTTCCAGAACTCTGTGGAGCAGAGCAAGAATTAATTGATAGAAGTGTAGATAGACCAACTGCAGAAAAGTTTATTCGTTTGATGGAAGAATACAGTGCACAAGCCATACAGGTGGGTTCAGGTTTTCACATGAATCCATCACCGGGAAATATTAAAGATGGACTGATTACAGATGCAATTAAAAGTGCTGGAGCTTGCAAGAAAGGCGGTTCATCGCCCGTAGTGGATGTGTTGGATTATACTGAAAAAGCAACCAAGACCGGTTTGAGTTTGGTGTGTACGCCAGGAAATGATGTAGAGGCAACAACTGGCAAAGCCGCATCTGGTGCAACTTTGATTTTGTTTACCACCGGATTGGGCACGCCTACCGGTAATCCTGTTTGTCCAACCATTAAATTAGCAACTAACACCGCTCTTGCAAAACGCATGCCGGATATTATTGATATTGATTGTGGAGGAATTATAACTGGTGAAAAAACAATAGAAGAGATGGGAGAGGAGATTTTGGAGTACTGCATCAAAGCGGCAAGTGGAGAGGTGGTTCTTAAAGCTGTTCAATTAAACCAGGATGATTTTATTCCATGGAAACGTGGGGTATCCTTATAAAAAAAGGGGTGGTTTTACCACCCCTCATCCGCCTACGGCGGACAAGCTCATGTTCCGTGAAGCGGAACTCGGAGCCCCTCCTATCTTAGGAGGGGAGCTGTTAGTTTTATAACTTACGCGTTTCTGTTGATACAGTTCAGGTCTTCGAAGGCAGTTTTTAATCTGGCCATGAAAGTTTCTTCTCCTTTTCTCAACCAAACCCTAGGGTCGTAGTATTTCTTGTTGGGTTTATCTGCACCTTCAGGATTTCCCAATTGTGCCTGGAGATAAGCTTCATTCTTTTTGTAATTGTTAAGTACCCCTTCCCAAAATGCCCACTGTAAATCTGTGTCAATGTTCATTTTGATTGCACCGTAACCAATTGCTTCTCTGATTTGGTGTTGTGGTGAACCTGACCCACCATGAAAAACAAAGTATACAGGTTTTTCACCTGTGTTGAAATGCTGTTGAATATAATCTTGGGAGTTCTTGAGAATCTCTGGGCGAAGCTGTACGTTACCCGGACTATAAACACCGTGTACATTACCAAATGCTGCAGCCACAGTAAACAAGTCTCCTATTTTTCTTAACTCTTCAAAAGCATGTGCTACGTGTTGTGGTTGTGTATACAACTTGTCATTCTCTACATCTGAATTATCAACACCATCTTCTTCACCACCGGTTACACCCAATTCAATTTCAATGCCCATTCCCAATGGCGCCATTCTCTTATAGAATTGTGCAGATGTTTCGATATTTTCTTCTAATGGCTCTTCACTCAAATCAAGCATGTGAGAGCTAAACAAGGGTTGTCCTTTTTCTTTTTTGAATTCCTCACCAGCATCAATCAAGGAGCTGATCCAAGGCAACCACTTTTTAGACGCATGATCAGTATGCAGAACAACTGGAACGCCGTAGTATTTTGCAACATTATGAATGTGTAACGCACCTGATATTGCGCCAGAAATATTTGCTTGTAATTTATCATTTGGCATACCCTTGCCTGCAATGAATTGTGCACCTCCATTGGAAAATTGAATAATTACGGGAGAGTTAACGGCGGCCGCTGCTTCCAGGGTAGCATTGATGGTATCTGTTCCAGTGGTATTGACCGCTGGCATTGCAAATTGATTGTCTTTCGCGTCTTGGTAAAGCGCTTTAAGGTCTTCTCCATAAAGTACGCCAGCTTTGTATTTGCCCATATTTGGTTGGTTTAAGAAATGCAAATATCGGAAAATTGAAGCAGACTCTTAGAACCTTTCTGGTTCGTCAAGCGGATGCAATTTCCAATTGCGGTCATAAGATACAAACCAAGACAGCCAAAGGCTCCTAGATAGTCTCATAAAAAGGGGCTGCAATAGAATCATCAAAACGGCGTTTGTGCCCATCCACCAAAAGAAACGGTTGTCGTCTAAGGATAACCCTATAATTACCCACCATGCAACCAAGGTAGATACGCTAAAGGCGACGGTTAAACCATAGCTAACATATCCTGTACCATAGTAAAAGCCTACTTCTATTTCTGTAGGTTGTCCGCAAACCGGACAAGTATCATTCATCTTGGTGAATTCCCCGAATTTATAGGCATTGGGCGAACAAAAGAGATCTCCTTCTCTGCAACGTGGACATTTGTTGGTTAGTGCACTGTATAAATATGTTTTTTTGAAACCCATTCCGTTGTTTTTGCAAATTTAAGAAGTTCCTACACCAAAGCTTGTGATAAAAGTCGCATTACAACAGTTCCAACAGCTTTTCGATTTTTATACTCCTGGATCCTTTCATCAGAATAAGGGCATCTGTCGGCTGATTTTCTTTTAGCCAAACACCTGCTTTTTCAGTATTGTCAAAGTATAAAAATGAATGTTGAACTTTTGCAAAATCACCTCCCACTAAAATGGTATTTTTTAGTTTTAAAGATTCTAGTAATCTAATCAGTTGTTGGTGTTCATTTACAGAGTCTGCTCCTAATTCCATCATCCCACCCAGAATAAGGTATTTTTTTTCGACTTCAATTTTTGCAAAATTTTCAACTGCAACCTCCATGCTGCTTGGGTTTGCATTATAAGCATCGAGGATGATGGTATTGCTTCCTCTTTTGATCATTTGAGATCTTGCATTATCTGGACTATAGTCTTCAATAGCGGTCCTTATTTTGTCGAACGCAATTGAAAAATGTCTTCCAATACAAATAGCTGCTTCTATATTGGGTTTGTTGTAACTGCCAACCAGTTTTGAAAATATCTTCTGACAACTCATTTCTTTGGCACAAACTTTTATGCCAAGTAAGCTTTCAGTTTCTAATAAGGAAGTAGTAAAAGCGCCTTTGCTATTTCCATAAAATACTTTGTGTGTTATTTTTTCACTCATGCGCTCTAGATAGTCGATATCGCTGTTGATAAACGCAGTACCATTACTTATCGACAAAAAATCAAACAATTCTCCTTTCCCTTTTTTTATACCTTCAACTCCACCAAATCCCTCTAAATGTGCCTTGCCACAATTGGTGATCAAACCATGTGTTGGCAGTGCTAACCTGCAGTAGCCTTCAATTTCTTTTTGGTGATTGGCACCCATTTCAATGATGGCCATTTCAGCATCTTTTTTAATAGAAAGCAAGGTGAGTGGAATGCCGATGTGGTTATTGAGGTTTCCTTTGGTTGTATAAGTTTTGAACGTAGAGGAAAGCACTGCGTGCACCAATTCTTTGGTAGTGGTTTTGCCATTGCTTCCGGTAATGGCAATAAAGGGAATATCAAATTGTTTACGGTGATGAAGGGCAAGGGCTTGTAAAG
>JBFYPP010000227.1:0-3525 GCA_041303255.1 Chitinophagia bacterium
CCTTGAGATGACAACTTATAGGTTCTGTAGTTGCCTCCAACAGTTAGGTCTACCCATTGTTTTAAATTCGTAAAGTGATACTGACCTTCAGTGTGAAAGAAATTACTGCGTGAGTTGGTACGTGCACCTACTGGTCCATCAATCTTGCTGTAGGTATCTTTTAGGTTTTCAAATACTTCAGATCCTGGTAAAAATCTTCCTTCATCAGCGAAAGTACGCGCAGATCCATGGTTGTTTGCAGATACATTATTAATGTTTCCTTTATAGGCCTGTTCGTATCTGTTGAACCAGTTGGCATCTGCTATATCTGGGGCAACGATATCGCCATTTAGGTTACGTACCCATTGGCGATTGATAATTTGTCCGAGTGTTCTGGTATTGTAATAGCCATTAAAATTTTCCCATACAAAATAGTTACGGATAAAGAAATCATGTCCTTGTAATTCAATCTTACTGGTGTTCATGGTGAAGTTGCGGGTAGAGTAGCGACTGCTTCCGCTGTAGTTTGAGTTTCCTCTTCCCATATTTTGTTGTACTATCAGTTCAGTACGTGGGGCAAGTTTAAAATGCATGGCAGCATTCAATTTCAAGCTGTATACATTCATGTCTGATAGGTATTTTTCTTCGTAACCGGTTCTGGAAACAAGACCTATACCAGGTATGGTACGCGCAACTTCATCTCCATAAGTATTGAGTTCATCTTTTCCAGGATTGTTTGGTCCGCGAAAATCAGGTGGCGTTAATGCGCTTACATCTGTTCTGTCGTTTGCATACCAGTCTAACCCACTTAGATAACCTGCATTAAGTTTGAAGGCAATTTTTTCAGTCAATTTTTTTGCATAGCGCAACGAGTAATCTGTGTATCCTCTTATGCCAGTTTCAGTTTCATTGATATGATTGATACCATTTTTAAGCTGGATGGTTAGTCCCTCATGCTTAAATGGATTTTTGGAATGCATGTATAAAATGCCGTTAAACGCGACTGGTCCGTATAACGCCGAAGATGCGCCGGGTATGAGTTCTGCGCTTTCAAGGTCTAGGTCCGTAATCGAAAATTCATTCCCAAATACCCATCCCAATCCAGGGGATTGTTGATCAACGCCATCTACCAATTGAAGAAATCTTGTATTCTGGCTTCCTCCAAATCCACGGGTATTTACTTGTTTATAGTTTAATCCATTGGTGATGAGATCCATTCCTTTGAGCATTCTCAGTCCCTCATAAGCATCTATTGAAGGAGTTTCCAATACATTTCTGTTACTATAATGTTCTATACTAACAGGCGATCTTAAAATGGATTCTTTGGTGCGGGAGGCAGAGAACACGAGCGGTTTTAGTTCAGAGAAATGTGGTTCAAGATGTAGGCTTATCCCAGTGGAATTTTTTGCAACTGTTTTTTCAAGATCGTCGTATCCAATGCAAGAGAATACCAAATAGACAGAATCATCAGTGGTTATGGTTGTTAAGACAAAGCTTCCGTTGTTTGCAGATATTACTCCAGTGGTTTTCCCTTTGATGCGAACACTAACACCTGCTAAGACTTCTTTGGTATTGCCGTTGTAGGTTGTGCCAGAAATTTTAATCGTCTCTTGGGAAAATAAGTTTGAAACAGTTCCAAGAAGCAGGAGGGATAAAAAGAAAAACTTTTTCATGGTATATGCTGTAGTAGTTAATACAAAGCCCCATTTTAATGAGGCTTTGAAAGATTGGCGCAAATTTAGACATTCATGCGCTATAATACCAATTCATCAGATATAGTATTTTTCGTAATTCTATTCCTGCAATATTTTATTTACTCCATATACCACTCGCATTTTATTTCAACAGTTGGATTTTATTTCTTTTTCCACTACCTCTTATTCTACAAATCATCGTTGGAGTACTCGATGGTAAAGTAGATAACGGTAAGTAGGTTTATCCTAAATAGCTTATTTTTTATTTTATTTCCTTTTTCATGCGCACCAACTGAACTGGTCCGAGTAGACCTGCTGGCTCAAGTGGTGTATCTGCTTTAAAGAGTGACATGGTGATGAATCCAGTCTTTTTAGTACCTGGTTGCATATCACCTACCAGTCTGTTTACCCAGGAATTAATCACCTGAATTTCTACCGTATTTTTCCCAACTTTTAGATAGGAAGAAATATCGGTTTGGTAAGGTTTCTTCCAGACAATACCCGCATTTTTTCCATTGATGTATACTTCGGCCAAGTTCTTTACATCGCCAAGATCGAGTAAAATTTTTTCTTTGTTGTTCAAGCTGTTGATTTCAAAAGTATTTACATAAGTGGCAGTCCCGGAAAAATACATGATAGCACTATCCGTTGAATTGGTAAATGAAGTGAGCTGTTCAAAATTGACTGGTTTTTCTGGTGCTCCTCTATCTTTTTGAAAATGCACATGCCATGGTCCGTTGATGGTAGTTGAATCCTCAGTTTTCCAAGCGGGTACTTGAACAACTTGTTGTGTTGCTATTCCTTCAAACACAATAAAGTAAGCATCCCACGGATTAAAATTCAAATTCAGTTCAGTCCTTCCATTTTTCATTGTATAACTTACTGCATCCACTTCGCCAGTAATAGGGTTGAGCATCATCGGCTTTTTCCCATTCACTCTGAATGAAACAGTTGCATTGTTGTTTTCAGCAGATCTGTTATTTAGCCAATAAATTTCTTTGTTGGCAGTTGTTCTGTGTACGTAAAGAATTTCAGCTTTTTGGTTATTGATGATAAGATCTTCAGCAATGCCCAGGTTCTTTAATACAGTCTTATAGTCGGTGCCAAACTTAACCGAAGGTAGTGCCAGCAAGGTTTTGAGAGCAGCTTGGTATTGGGTTGAGTTATCGCTCCTACTTGGAGACTGAAGTGGTTGTTGTCCAGTTATGACAACACCTGCTTTTGCAAATTCAACCAATTTATTAAGCACCCTAAGTGTCATCATCCTTGCGGATGTATCTAATACCAACATGGAATATTTCATGCCGGTTGCTGTTGTGAGTTTTTTGTTGACAGGCTTTACAGCATCAACTAAAACATTCGCGTTAGCAAAATCGTATTCGTAACCGAAGGGTATATTTGGAAGTGATTTATCGAATTGCGAGGTAATGTTGGTATTCTCTCCGTAGTAATAAAGTACGTCTGCTACAAATTTTCCTTCTTGTAAAAGATAGCAACTGCGAGCAAGATAGTTGGTCCAAGCTTTTGCTTGTTCTGCCCAGGTTTCCTGACGCGTAAACCATTGTCCGAATGGACCCAATGAAAATCCTGGGAACAAACTATCCAGTGGTTGGTGAACGGAAGTGTGCACCACAAAACGGTTTAAGCCAGAAGCCATTTCCACATCGGCTGTGCGTTTTAAAACAGCGGGGTGTGGACTAAATGAATTCCCTATGGTTGTCATGGATTCACCGGCAACAATATTTTGTCCGTAGATGTGAGCAACAGAAGCCGATTCTCTGATATCCGCACGCGAACGAATTTCTTCATCTGGGCCTTCGGCTAATGCACCTGGTTGCCACATGGCCGACAT
>JBFYPP010000228.1:0-3506 GCA_041303255.1 Chitinophagia bacterium
AGATTCACCGTAATAATAAACGTTGAATTTTTTTTCTTCGTTATCGATGTAGGTCTTTATGAAATTGCCTTCATTTTTAAAAACCGAAAGTTTGTCAGCGAGGTATGCCTTATTTTGAATTGCTTCAGAACTATCCAGGTTCATGAACCCCATGATGCTGTCGCGTTCATTGGTTTCAATAACAGGGATAGTGGTTTGTTCAGCAATCACTACAGAAGCCAGTGATAGGTCATCGCCCATGGCTGCATTTGCAATGGCTTGCTGTGCTGCAACCCATTCTTCCATTTGTCGTTTTTCTCTGTTGGATATACGTTCTGCCAAATAATTGGAATAGAAGAAAGTGCCGATTACAATCAAGATTGCAATCAAAGACATGAGGAGTTTCCAGTTATTTGGTTTGGTCATATTGATTATTAAAGCAACGGCAAGACAAATTTGACGAATAAAGCCCGAGATGCAAACTATTTTACTGCCAACGCACTATTTTTGCCTACTTCATGTTGGAACAAGACAATATAGAACCTGTAGCAGTCGTGATACTGAATTGGAATGGGAAAAAATACCTCCAAGAGTTTTTGCCTTTTCTATTAAAATCGACTTACCCTGGTCTGCATGTATATGTGGCAGACAATGGATCGACCGACGGATCCCTTCCGTTTTTAGAAGAGAACTACCGGCAAGTCACGCTTATCAACAATAAGATAAACCTGGGTTTTGCTGGAGGATACAATCTGGCATTGAAATCTGTTTCTGAGGAATATGTAGTGTTGTTGAATTCAGATATTGAAGTTACACCCGGCTGGATTGAACCTGCAATCGCTTTGTTCCAATCCGATCCAACCATTGGGGCTATCCAACCCAAAATCATGGATTTCAAAAACAGAAAATCTTTTGAATATGCTGGTGCAGCAGGAGGGTGGATAGATATTTTAGGTTATCCTTTTTCAAAGGGCAGGATTTTTGATGTGTTGGAAGAAGACTATGGACAGTTTGACCAAGTAGCAGATATTTTTTGGGCATCAGGCGCTGCCATGTTTGTCCGAAAATCTGCGTTTAACAAAGCCGGTGGGTTTGATGACTTCTTTTTTGCACACCAGGAAGAAATTGATCTGTGTTGGCGCATGCAAAAAGCAGGTTATACTATTAAGTCTTGTCCCGCTTCCGTCGTGTACCATATTGGAGGCGGCACTTTATCCAAAGACAATCCCAGAAAGATATTTCTGAATTTCAGGAACAACCTGATCATGCTATACAAAAATCTTTCGTTTGCTGAGGCAGCCTGGATTATACCAGCAAGGTTTGCATTGGACGCAATCAGTGCCTGGAAAAATTTATTATCGGGTCAGCCTTCCTTTTTTACAGCAATTATGAAATCTCATTTTGCATTCATGGGATGGGTGTTGAAAAGTAGAAAATCAGCTGTTTATCCTGTAGTATCTCAAATTAAACCAAAGGGGGTTTACAAAGGGAGTGTGGTATGGCAACATTTTGTAAGAGGAAAGAGGAAGTTTTTGGAAATTATTCAAGTTGAAAATTGAAAATCGACTCCCTTTCTTTATTTTTGCAACGCAAATAAATCATATGCAACACAACACGACTGACAACGCTGATAAGAAAGATTTCGGTAGGAACTGGGTTTCCTCTTCCCGTTTTCTTTTCCATGTTCAGCTTTTCGCCTTTATGGCTTTTGTTCTTGGCGGCTGTTATGGATTGTATAGTATGAAATATAAGGGCAAGCCAAGAGTAGAGGTACCAGAGAGTACCCAGTACACGCCAAAATACAAGTAAGATTTTTCTTTTTTGATTAAGATCTTATTGCTATTTTTGCTGCCCAATTAAGTTCTTATTACGCGGAAGTAGCTCAGCTGGTAGAGCACAACCTTGCCAAGGTTGGGGTCGCGGGTTCGAATCTCGTCTTCCGCTCAGAAAATTCCATCTTATGATGGAATTTTTTATTTTTGATGGTACGTGGTATCCACGCCCGCCCGGGTGGTGGAATTGGTAGACACGCAGGACTTAAAATCCTGTTCGCCGAAAAAGCGAGTGCGGGTTCGATTCCCGCCCCGGGCACAAGCTCCTCCTTAGGGGCTTTTTTTATTATATTGCAGGCATGTCGCACGGTAAATTAAGGTCTGAAAAAAATTGTTTGAATTGTGGTGCTGAAGTTCCATCGGTCTATTGTCCTACGTGCGGACAAATGAATAGAGAGCCTAAGTTCAATTTGAAGGATTTGATCATGGATTTTGTGCATGATTTCACTCATTTTGACAGCAAATTTTTCAGAACAACCCTGTTGTTGATAACAAAGCCAGGATTTCTTACAAAAGAATTTATTGAAGGTAAGCGCTTGAAATACCTGAATCCTGTGCGGATGTATGTTTTTACTTCGGCAATTTTTTTCTTTTTTCTTTATGCGGTTTCTAGTAATTCAGATGATGAAGAGAAAGTTCAATCATCTGATTTTATTACAGCGGATGATACAGTTGATATTAATTCATCAACTGGTTTTACAACTGTAAAGGCATATGAGGAGAGTCAATCTAAATTGCCTCCAGAAAAGAAAGATAGTTGGGTTAAAAAATGGTCAGTTAAACAAGAAATCAGACTGGTTGATAAATTTAAGAATGACAGCAAAGGGACAATAGCAGGTATTAAAAAAGAATTTGTAAAAAGTTTACCTAGTCTGATGTTCGTTTCCTTGCCTTTTTTGGCCATGTTTTTGAAGTTGATTTATATCCGCAGAAAATCTTTTTCTTATGTAGATCATTTGTTATTCCTCATCCATTTTTACATCTTTAGTTTTATTCTGTCTTTCTTTTTCGTGAATGCGCTTGTGTTCACGTCGTTCGACTGGCTGGCATGGGTTGCGACTGCCATCATGATTTGGATAAATGTATACCCGTTGTTGGCAATGAAAAATTTTTACCAACATGGATGGGGTGGTGCAATATTACGCTACATCATCTTTGTATTTGGCTCTTTCTTGATCTTCTTATTTCTCTTTGTAATTTACTTGATATTATCGCTTTTGAAAGTTTGATTCAAGTGAATAAAATTTAAAACGCACTAATGATTGAAAATACTTCCTTTTCACGCTTACAGGAAATCCTTGATGATTTAAGAGAGAAATGTCCCTGGGATAAAAAACAAACCATTCATTCGTTACGTCAATTAACAATTGAAGAAACCTATGAGCTGGCGGATGCAATTGCTTCAGATGATTGGGATGGTGTTAAAGAGGAGCTTGGTGATTTGTTGTTGCATATTTTGTTTTATGCCAAGATTGCGACTGAACAAAATAAGTTTACAATTCAAGATGTCATTGAAAGAAATAGAGAGAAGTTGATTCACAGGCATCCACATATATATGGTGATGTAAAGGTGGCAGATGAAGAAGAAGTGAAACGCAATTGGGAAAACCTTAAGTTGAAAGAAGGGAAGAAATCAATTCTCAGTGGAGTTCCTCGATCTTTAGCACCATTGGTTCAAGCCATGCGTATACAAGA
>JBFYPP010000229.1:0-3501 GCA_041303255.1 Chitinophagia bacterium
AAGCAGGCGCCTGATTAGTAACAAAATCATTCAGTGAGCTGAAAATATAATAACTCTGAGAACCTGGCATGAACATATTACCTACACGCTGGTTCTCATAAGAAGCACCTGCAGTTATAGTGTGATTGCCTCTGAACCAAGTTGCGTTATTTACAATGCTAAATGTATTGTTGATTACATCGTTGTTGTTAGAGAAAGGCTCCAAACCGGCACTCATGTAATTTTCCCCAGCACCGTTGAAGATGTCAATCATTGGGAAAAGTGAACTTCCTGTACTTCTTGTAGCTTGAACCTGGGTATAGGTTGCAAGGAATTGGTTTGCAAACCTGCCACCAAGGTTTGAGTTCAATTCAAGTGTTCCAGATTTTACGATATCCTTAAATCTGTAGTTTGAATTTTGGAAGGACATAGAATTGATACCAAATCTGTTTTGCGTTAAACGAGATAAACTTCCCGCTCTTCCAGTTACGGTAAAACCGCCACCATTTGGAACTGAAGTTGCATTTAACTGAGCATCGTTTTCACTCACCATTTCGTTGTACTTCAAAGTAAGCTTATGAGCATTGCTGATGTTCCAATCCAACTTTGCGAGAATCTTGTAATTCTCAGCTTGGAAGTTTTTGAAATTGTCGTAAGCGCCAGTCTCATAGCCATAGGTAGTTCTTAAGAAGTCAGAAAACTTCTTAAGAGAATCTACAGATGTTGAAGATTCATTACCTGCTCCAGTGCCACCTCTAGGTTTGAAAGGAATACCAGGGAATTCACGTGTTTCACTCTCTGCACTTGCAAAGAAGAACAATTTATTTTTAATGATTGGTCCACCAATGGTGAAACCTAGTGTTTGACTTTCAGATGAGGCCAAAGCTGGTAATTTGGTATCGCCAACATTTAGACCATTGAAACTCTGGTTTCTATTATATCTATATGCAGTTCCTTTGAAGGTATTTGTACCGCTTTTAGTTACCGCGTTAATTCCCGCTCCAGTGAAACCTGCTTGTCTTACGTCGAATGGTGCGATGTTAATTGAAATCTCTTCGAAGGCATCCAAAGAAATAGGCTGGTTACCACCACCAGGTAAAGGATCATTGCTCAAACCAAAATTGTTGTTAAGGTTCGCACCGTCCACTTGAATGTTATTGTATCTTGGATCTCTACCTGCAAAACTTGCACCATTGGCTTGAGGAGTCAATCTGGTGAAATCAGAAATACTTCTTGAGATAGTAGGTAGGGTTGCAAGCTGACGTTGACCTATGTTGGTAGATGCGCCAGTTTTATCAGTGCCCAATTTGCTTCTTTTTCCAGAAATGACAACACCGCTTAGGGTTGTTTCTGCAACATTCATTACAGCGTTTACGAAATAAGGCTCACCCAAAAGTAGGTTGATGTTCTCTACTGTGAGGGAACCAAATCCTACAAAATTTACCTTAATTGTGTAAGGACCGCCGATTCTAACACTTGAAAGATTGAAAACACCAAGCTTCTTAGAAATGGTATTGTATACCGTTCCAGATGGGGTGTGTGTAGCAGTAATTGTTGCTCCTTCAAGGACCTTTCCGGATGCATCTTTTACAACACCGTTGATACTACTTGAGGTTACCTGTGCAGATGCTGTGAAAGCTACAAAAAGGGCCAAGAAAATTGACAAATAATGTTTTCTCATAATTGATTTTTTTTCGTCGTAGCAAATGTCTATAAATATTGCGTTAATGCCATAAAATAATGTTAACAAATCTTAACATTTTTAGTTCATGCAGGTTTACTGGAAAGCGACAACTTTCAAAAAAAGGTGGGGTTGGAGCAGATTAACAGGTTAAACTATTGATTTTCAGGGGCTAACAACTTTTTTTTCTCAAAAAATCTGTCAAATTCTGTCCTAAAGGAGATATTTCCCCCAGTCCTATCTCTTTTTCCAGAAGTGGAAAGGGCGTCAAAATTACTTCGGTAAAAGAAGGAAGTCCTGAATTTTCCGTCAGGGGTTATTTTGTATTCCACATTTACGTCTGGAAGGAAAAGAAAAGATTGTGCGCCTGTTGCTGTCTGATTACCCCCAGCTGTTGCAAAGTTAAAATCGCTTCCAAAAGTGATAACGAGCTTGTCATTCATCAAAGACTTTATAAACTGTAGACTCACGTTTTCTCTAAAATTGTTATCCCCACTACCATTTCCTGAGACGCCTGTGAGGTTGGTTAAAGTTCTTGAGTAATTGAAATTTACATCGACTGTGGATCCCAACACCCTTGAAAAGAAGTTTTGGACACTGTTGGCCAAGATGCCATTTATTACACCAGAAATGGTTGTATTTAAAAGTTCGTTATTCAGATTGTTTGCAACGATGGCAGCTTGTGGAGCAAAACTTTTGAACACAATTAAATAGGTAGCTTGTTTACTTACTTCTAAGGGATCTCGGTTGATGGTTTTCAGTTTGCTATCAACCGTTGTATTGTTTTTGATTGCGCTGTTCTGTGGAATTACAATTTGAAACGTAGGGTTGGGTTTACTTAAAGTTCCTGAAAGGTTACACCTTACCTCCACATCACTAATTTCTCTTAATACATCAGAACTAACACCGGTTATGGTTGAACTGCTGGGATCTGTGAAAAGGGTGCTCATCCTTACTTTTTCAGCCACATACAATGCGTCTATATTTATTTCTGCATTAAAAGGATCGCCATTCCAACTGATATAGCTACTTCCATCACCTTGCAGTTTGAATGGTTTTTTAAAGATGTCTTGGAAGTTAAAATTATAACTACCACTCGATATGTTAAACCTTCCAATCATAGAAAGCGGCTCTTTCGTCCCCGTATGAATTTTTAGATTACCATTTCCTTGTCCAGCCAGCACATCGCCTGTAACCTCGTCTAATACCACGTTTAGTTTTAGCAAGGGGGAGGCTGATAGATCGAGGTCAATAATTAAATTGGTACTCGATTCATTCACTTTTTGTGCTATCTCTTTACCGTAGGTTTTCCAAACAATATAGTCTACTTCAGCGCTTTGTTTACTGCTGGTGGTGGTTAAAATATTTATGGTGGAACTGTCTACTGGAGCACCACTCACTGCCATTTTCATTGCATTTTCCTCTCCAGTAATACTGAAATTAAACCGGGCCACTGTGTTTCCAAAAAACAAATCATTGTCTTCCCTGTCGGTGTCCAAAACCAACATTTTCCTGGAACTGGCATTGATGTTGTATCGAAAATCATTGAAGAAATGATGTTCAAGTGACCCTTTTAAAACAGCTTGGTTTCCAAATTTGTCTCTCATCTGAATATTACCAAAATCAATTTTATCTGGCGTGAATTGTATCACAGGATCTTGTAATGTATACTCACATTGTGTGTAGTCCACAATTACTTTTGCCTTAGTTACTTTAACAGTACCAATCAAATCTGGCTCGTTTAATTTTCCTTTAATTTCTAGTCTGCCATTTCCAATACCTTCCATTTTGCTGAATACAATACCAAGATAGGGCTCCAACAAAGACAAGCTTACGTTTCT
>JBFYPP010000230.1:0-3484 GCA_041303255.1 Chitinophagia bacterium
ATTAATGTTCTTTTAAAACTGTTTATCCTTTGGGCATCTTCTTTATATTCGCCATATGGACACGAATTTGAACCGGGATAGAAGGAACAGGAAAAAAACGACCACTGAATTTAGCACGTTGGCCTACGGAAAAATACCTCCGCAATCCAGGGAACTGGAAGAGGCTGTGTTGGGTGCAGTGATGTTGGAGCGAGGTGCTTTTGATATCGTTGGTAATATCCTGAAACCAGAATGTTTTTATGTAGAGGCGCACCAACATGTATTTAGGGCAATTGTTAGACTAAACTTGGAAAGTAAGCCCATCGATCTGTTAACGGTTGTTGAGGAATTGAAATCCATGGAGATGTTGGATGTGGTTGGCGGACCTTATTACATTTCCAAACTCACAAACGCAGTAGTATCTGCTGCCAATATTGAAGCACACGCAAGGATTGTTCAGGAAAAATTTATACAAAGAGAATTGATTCGCATCAGCAGTGAAATCATTACAGATGCTTACGATGATACCACTGATGTATTTGATCTTTTGGATTCAGCGGAACAAAAATTATTTTCTATTGCCAATGATCAATTGAAAAAAGAATTCGACACACTGGGTAAAGGTGTGATGGATGCTTTGAATAAAATTGATGAAATGCGTGCCAAAAACGAAGACATCACAGGTGTTCCTTCTGGATTTCCAACTTTGGATAGAACCACCTATGGTTGGCAGAAATCAGATTTGATTATCCTGGCAGCGCGTCCTTCTGTGGGTAAAACAGCATTTGCATTGAACCTGGCACGTAATGCGGCTATGCATCCAACAAAGCCGACAGCAGTTGCATTTTTTAGTTTGGAGATGAGTACCAGTCAACTTGTTCAGCGTATCCTCTCTGCAGAAAGTGAAATTTGGCTAGAAAAGATTTCCAGAGGAAGAATGGAAGACCATGAAATGAAGCAGCTTTACAAAAAAGGTATTGAGCCATTAACCAATGCTAAAATTTTTGTAGATGATTCAGCGGCGCTGAATATTTTTGAGTTGCGCGCCAAGTGTAGAAGATTAAAGAGTTTACACAACGTGGGTTTAATCATCATCGACTATCTACAGTTGATGAGTGGGTCTTCTGATAACAGAAATTCAAATCGAGAACAGGAAATCAGTACCATTTCTAGAAACCTGAAACAATTGGCAAAGGAGTTGCAAGTGCCCATTATTGCACTAAGCCAGTTGAGTCGTGAAGTTGAAAAGAGAAAGGAGAGCAATAAAGTTCCGCAGCTATCCGATTTGCGTGAATCCGGTGCCATTGAACAAGATGCGGATATGGTGATGTTCCTTTACAGACCCGACTATTATGACATTACCACCAATGAACAAGGGGAAGATACCAAGGGTGATGTGTATGTGAAAATTGCAAAACACAGAAATGGTACTTTGGAAAACATCAAACTCAAGGCGAAATTATACATACAGAAATTTGAAGAACAAGAGGAGATTGGGGGCTTTGGTAATCCCATGCCTCAGGGCGGAAGCTGGAGGCCAGTTGCAGAAAATGAAGGAGCTAAATTGTTTATTCAAAAAGGCAGCAGGATGAACGACGTGCCGGGTGGAGATATGGAGGACAGTCCTTTTTAGTAACAATCTTTTTCCATGAATGCAGTCCCTTTGTTTTTTTTTTCAGCGTTGAAATCCTCATCCGGAATTGTAGAATTAGGTGAAGACATCAGAAAGCATGCCTTTTCGGTTTTGCGTATGAATCCAGGAGAACAATTGATGTTGACAAATGGAAAAGGAGGTGCGGCAACGGCTACAATAACTACGGCGAATAAAAAACAGTTTTCAGTTCAGTTGCATGAATACATCGATCATCCAGCCCCACCAAAAAAAATGATATTGGGTATTTCGCTCTTGAAGAATACGGCAAGGTTTGAATGGATGTTAGAAAAAGTGACTGAAATAGGCATTACGGAAATCTATCCCTTGCTTTGCGAAAGAACCGAGAGACAACATTTTAGAAAAGATAGATTTGAGCAAATCATCACTAGTGCATGTTTGCAATCGCAACAATTTCATTTTCCTATTTTACGGGAACCAATAAAAATGGAAGAACTGTTCAAACAAGATTTGCCAACCCAACGGTTTATTGCACATTGCATGGATGGTGAGAAAAAACAATTGTGTTCCGTTACCAACGATGCAATTTTGTTGATTGGTCCAGAAGGTGATTTTACTTCGGAGGAGCTCGACTTATCTATTACCCATGGATTCCAGCCGGTGGGGTTGGGGGAGTCCAGGCTCAGGACAGAAACTGCAGGAATAGTGGGTGCAGTGATGATGCGTTAATCATCAGTTTTCCTTGTTTAACATAGGTTCATGTAAAGTGATTGTTTTTGTTTTCTTTTTTAATTTGAGATTTAACAGTTCAACTCCGAAGGAGAAGGCCATTGCAAAATAAATATATCCTTTGTCGATATGACTTCCATGAACAGGCTGTAGTCCCTCAAAAAATAAACTAAATCCAACCATCAACAAAAAAGCCAAAGCCAACATCTTTAGTGTAGGATGTTTGTGAATAAAGTTGGATATTTTTTCAGAAAAGAAAAACATCACAATCATTGCAATAACAACAGCAATGATCATTATTTCAACATGTCTCGCCATACCCACAGCTGTGATGATGCTGTCGAAAGAAAAAATCATATCTACTAAAACGATTTGAGACATGATAGCAGCGAAAGATGCTTCTGGTTTTTTTTCACTACCATTAAATTCCTCTTCACCTTCTAATTTGGCGTGAATTTCTTTCACAGTTTTATACAACAAGAACAATCCACCCACAAACATAATTACATTTCTAAGGTTGAAGCCGTAGTGTTGATCTCTAATATCAAGTCCAAACAATTCTTTGTTACCATTGGCAACCAACCAGCCGAGCGCCAACAGAAGAAGAATTCTAATCGTTATTCCCAGTGTCATCCAAATGCGTCGGGAAAGTAATTTTTTTTCTTCTTTTAATCGGCCCATTAGAATGGAGACAAAAATTACATTGTCAATCCCCAACACGATTTCCAATAAAGCAAGTGTAATGAGGCTGATAAGTGAATCTACGGTGAGTAGGCTGGTCATTTTAGAAGTTTATTTTTTTACAAATTTTATTTACAATAGTCGGACCTTCATAAATGAATCCAGTCCATACTTGAACCATCGTTGCCCCTAGGTTCAGTTTGTCTTTTGCATCATCACCTTTAAAGATTCCGCCGCTTGCAATGATGGGCAGTTTTCCTTTGGTTAGCCTTACCAATTCTTGAAGTACCTCATCGGAAGTTTCTTTTAAAGGCTTACCGCTCAATCCACCCATTCCTATTTTTTCTGCCTGAACTTTCGAAGCACTAGAAAGTCTTTCGCGTGAAATGGTTGTATTGCTGCTCACAATTCCATCTAAATTTATTTCATCAGCTATTTCTGCAATATCCTTTAATTGTTCAGGGGTAAGGTCTGGTGCGATCT
>JBFYPP010000231.1:0-3475 GCA_041303255.1 Chitinophagia bacterium
ACACTTTGCACTCCATGAAAATGACCAAATAGTCGATCTTGCCCTTGTTCTTGGGCCCATCTTCCATTGCCATCCATGATGATTGCAATATGCTGGGGAATCCTATTGGGATCAACATTTAGTTTCAGCGACATGTTGCAAAATTAGTTCATTTTGGGGAGTTGGCTACCTAATATCAACACACTTGTATGAATTGAAGGAGATGGAGAGTGTTAGCTCAGCAAAAATGAACTGGTCGTTTTGTTCGCTGAAGCCACGTTGTTGACCTGCAATCCCCAATCGAGGAAGTGTGAGTGAGCGATCTTGTAGTATATAATCGGTGGTACCTGGTGTAAAATTTTCTGACCCAATAAATGTCTTGCTCACATCATCGAGGTAATCGGTATTGGTAAAACGATACCCCACTTCAAAACCAACATTAAAATTGCGGTAAAAATTATACTTTACGCCCATCCCGATGGGGTAACTAATTGCAGTTGAGGCATATGGAGTTTCCTGTCCTTCTAACATTCTTCGATTCAAATCATGACGGGAATTGTCGCCTCCAATATAAGCATTGGGGTCGAAGCCGAATACACCCACACCGAAAGTTACATAGGGGGTAAACCGATAATCTCGGTTGCCAGGAATGAATTTAAAGAAATTAAAATCTCCTTGTATGGCAAACTCTGCAATATTGGTATTGAAACTTAGGTTACGCTGGCGTTCAAAAGGAGTTGTATTGTATTTATCTGCGTAGCCCAATTTAGCCAAATGCACATTTGCTCTTAGTGCAACATAACTTCCGAATTGTTTTCTAACAAAAAAACCTGCTACTGGTTTTGGCCTATTCACCCTAAATCGATTCATATCGCCAAAATAATGCCCAGATCCAATAGAAATACCCAATTCAGCCTCATGACTTATCGCCTCCGTCTGTGCATCTGCTGAGTGGGATACTATAAGTAAACAAATGATGAAAAATGACTTTCTGAACATCATGATGTAAAAATAAGGTTAGGAACGTCTATTTCGTGTATCAAATCCCCAAGTTAACTTTTCTCTAAGGGTTCTGAGGAAGTTGTTTTCATTCAATCGCACAAGATTAAAAGAGAAAGCCTCTTTTCGAACTGCCAACTGTACGTCTTTGGAAACCACTTCCTTCCTGGAATCCAATGTACAGATAAAATCATCCATTCTTCCTTCAACCTCAAATGAAATCACATTATTGTTTGGTATAACGATGGGCCTGATGTTTAAATTATGTGGGGCGATGGGTGTGATCACAAAACTTTCACTTTCTGGGAAAACAACAGGACCATTGCAGCTTAAAGAATAGCCTGTAGAACCTGTTGGAGTTGACAGAATCAGTCCATCTGACCAGAACGTATTTAAAAACTCTCCATTCAAATAAGTGTGAATTTTAATCATAGGAGAAAATTCTCGTTTGTGAATGACTACTTCATTCAAAGCAAATGGCTCTTCCCCAAACAAAGGAACACTGGCATCTAGGTGCAACAATTTTCTCCTATCCAATACATAGGTGCGCTCTTGTAAAGCCAGAACAGCCTCTTCAATATTTTCCTTTCCCAAACTTGCCAAAAAACCCAAACGACCATAATTGATCCCTAGAACAGGAATCTGCTTATCCCTAACCAGACAAACCGTATCCAATAAAGTACCATCCCCTCCAAGTGAAATCAAGGCATCAACATGTTCATCCAAATCTGATGCCCCAACGAAGATATTTTCTAGGGAGGCCAATTCAGCATATTGGTCTTTCAAAGCTTTATAAACAACAGCTTTGATTCCCGCTTTTTCCAGTAAATCCAATAAACTACACAGGTCTTGTGCCTGCAAAGTTTGTCCACCTCTACTGTATATTGCTACTTTCATTATTTGATTTGTAAATAAAGTTACTAATTCCTTACATCCGCTTTGTGCAGAAACAATCCATTTTGTCCCCTTTGGTTAAAACTATACTCCACACGCAAAACAACATCATAAATACTGATGATATCCAAACCCACTCCGCCCGAATACATCAACTTGTTATTGAGGGTATTGGTTAAAAGATTATTCCTGTTGTAAACAAAGCCAGCATCACCATAGGCTTTGATATAAAATTTAAAAGGTATACTACCGTAGGTCTTAGAGCGAAGTCCCGTCTTAAAATTCAGAGCATAAATCTCTTTGCCAATGGTATTTCTTATAAACCCTCCAGCAACTCCATCAATTACATAGTATTCTAAACCCCTCATGTAAGAGTCGTTGTAACCCAGTAAGGATTGATTAAAAAATGGCTGATCAAAAGGCAGTTTTAGATTGGCTTCTACAATGCTAGAGAAGTACAACTTATAAGGCAATTTAAAATATTTACCCAAGCGCACTTGCACTTGCGTGAGGTCTGTACCTTTTCCAATTCCACGCCTCAAAAAATCAAATTCAACGGAAGTTCCTTTTGTTGGATAGGGAATATAATTAAGATCAAAATACTGATAGGTGTAACGCAATTCAGGATAAATCACCTTTGAAATATTTGTCCCCAAATAATTGGGATTGAGTTTTACTACGGTATCTGCAACTGTTTCATTTTGAATTCCAAGCCTCACATAATGCCTTGCTATGGAACCTTTACGATAAGAATACAATCCTCCAAAATAAACCTGCTTTCTGATGAATTGCGTAGGGTCATTAAAAAAAACCTGCTTGTTGTCTTTGGTGTCGTAATTCAATTCTCTATTTCTAGAATAAGAAAAATCAAAGCCCCAACCATGTTTAAGTGAATTGTCGGAAAATGGATTATAATACCGCAGTGCAAGCCTTTGCGTATAGCCATTGATCAACCAAGCATTAAGTCTGTCGTTTCTGCCTGTGATGTTCTGACCAATAAATTTCATGCCATAATTCACACGGTCTAAACTCAGGTTATAGTCTTTTAGCCAAACATTCAAATTTCTATCGATTGGTTTCAAATAAGGCAAGGGGAAAAGATACCAGCGTTCTTTTACATCTGCATAAATATCCATTGAATCATTTGTCCAGTTGGTAAACCCGACATTTGCCTCAACAAATAAAGCGGTGTTCATCAGGTTTTGGCGACTGGTCTGTATTCCGCTCAAAATTTCTGAAATGGAATAAGACGAACCTTCACGGAAAGTTATTTCTCTTCCAATAATATAGGCTTTGGTTTTTTTATTGCCATTCACAACAAGATTCCGAATGGTAACATGTGAATGCTGCAAAAGGACATTGTCTTGATACACCTCCTCAACTTTGTCTTGAGCAAAGACAAAAACGACAGGGGTCAAAAAAAACAAAAAGAGCGAAAAAAAATTTCGCAGGTGTATCATGCTGCAATTTACTCAAAACTAATAGGGGATCGGTGAAATAGCAATAAACAAATGATTAAATACTGAGATAGTTAAATAAATGGTCTAGGTTTTTTTGCAGCGCGTTGTCATACGTCTCTTCACCATAGTAATACAAAACGTTG
>JBFYPP010000232.1:0-3441 GCA_041303255.1 Chitinophagia bacterium
GCATAGGTCAGTGCGTCCAAATTATAAATCTGATAAGCTGGATACTTGTTTAAAAATAAGCGAACTACGTGGCAGCCAATAAATCCGGCACCGCCAGTGATTAATATTTTCTTCATGAGTTGCTTTTGAATTCTTTAGGTTGTTTAAATAATTCTTCTGTAGGAAGGGATTTGAAATATGCATAAGTCAACTTCAATCCTTCTTCCCTATCCACCTTGGGTTCCCAACCCAACAATTGTTTAGCCTTGGTGATGTCTGGTTTGCGTTGTTTCGGATCATCAACCGGTAGCGGTTTGAATATAATTTTTGTATTTGCACCCGTTAACTTAAGTACCTCCTCGGCAAAATCCAATAAGGAAATCTCAATAGGATTACCAATGTTTACTGGAAATACATAATCACTCATTAACAATTTATAAATACCCTCTACTAAATCATCAACATAACAAAACGACCTTGTTTGAGAGCCATCACCAAATACGGTTAAGTCTTCACCACGTAAAGCCTGACCGATAAATGCCGGTAAAGCCCTTCCATCGTTCAGCCTCATTCTTGGTCCGTATGTATTGAATATTCTAACAATACGGGTTTCAACTTGATGAAAAGTATGGTAAGCCATGGTGATGGATTCCATGAATCGTTTTGCTTCATCATAAACCCCTCTTGGTCCAACAGGATTTACGTTACCCCAGTACTCTTCTGTTTGAGGATGGACAAGCGGATCACCATATACTTCTGAAGTAGAAGCCACCAACATTCTAGCACCCTTTGCCTTGGCTAGACCAAGACAGTTATGCGTACCCATTGCACCAACTTTTAAAGTTTGGATGGGGATTTTTAGGTAGTCAATTGGACTTGCTGGAGAGGCAAAATGAAGAATATAATCTAGGTTACCTGGAACATGAATAAACTTGGTTACATCATGGTGATAAAATTCAAACGCTTTGAGTTTGAATAAATGTTCAATATTTTTTAAGTCGCCTGTAATCAAATTATCCATCCCTACAACATCGTATCCTTCTTTGATAAAACGATCGCAAAGATGCGAACCTAAAAATCCTGCAGCGCCTGTTATGAGTACTCTTTTGTTTGCCATGGTGTTTTAGTTGATGGATTTTCTTCCGATACTTTCATAATGATACCCCAACTGCTCCATAGTTGCGATATCAAAAAGGTTACGACCATCGAAAATAACTTTACTATTTAGCAGTTGTCCAATTTTATTAAAATCAGGTGTTCTAAATTCATTCCATTCGGTAGCAATCAATAAGGCATCTGCTTTTTCAAGTGCTTCATATTGAGTTTCTGCAAATTTAATTTTATCTCCGACCACTTCTTTTACGTTGGCCATTGCCTCTGGATCAAAAGCAGTTATGGTCGCTCCTTCTGCCAACAAGGCCTCAATCATATACAAGGCAGGCGCTTCACGAATATCATCTGTATTGGGCTTGAATGCCAATCCCCATAGTGCTATGTGTTTGCCTTGAAGATTTCCTTTGAAATGATCCTTGATTTTAGGCATCAAGTGTAACTTCTGCTTTTCATTCACATCCATTACTGCGTTCAGAATTTGAAAATCGTAGTCGACTTCATTAGCACTTTTTACCAGTGCTTGCACATCTTTAGGGAAGCAACTTCCACCATAACCGATGCCAGGGAATAAAAATCGTTTACCAATTCTTGCATCACTTCCTATACCAAGACGCACCATATCAACATCAGCATTTAATCGCTCACACAATTGAGCAATTTCATTCATGAATGTAATTTTAGTAGCCAAGAAAGCATTCGCTGCATATTTTGTTAACTCAGCAGATCGAACATCCATAAAGATCAATGGATTTCCAGAGCGTACAAATGGGGCATATAACTCAGTCATCAATTTCTTCGCCCTTTCAGTTCCGCAACCAATTACAACACGATCAGGCTTCATGAAATCTTCAACAGCAACACCTTCTCTTAAAAATTCAGGATTAGATACTACATCAAATTCTACTTTTGCATGCTTTGCAATAGCTGCTGTCACTTTTTCTGCGGTTCCTACAGGTACTGTACTTTTATCAACTACAACTACATAGTCGCTAATAATTTTACCAAGTTCCTTGGCAACACCCAAAACATATTTCAAATCGGCAGAGCCATCTTCACCGGGAGGAGTAGGCAGTGCTAAAAAAAGAATTTGCGCACCTTCAATTCCAGATTGAAGATCAGAAGTAAACCGAAGACGTTCTTCTTTAAGGTTTCGTAGAAATATTTTTTCTAATCCAGGTTCATAAATGGTTATCTGCCCATTGTTCAACATATCCACCTTGCGTTGGTCGATATCTACACAAGTCACTTCATTTCCCGTCTCGGCAAAACAGGTTCCTGTTACAAGTCCAACATATCCAGTACCAATTACAGCAATTTTCATGGCATTTATTTATTTCACTAGGTTATTTACATGATAGACAATATGTTCCAATTGTTCTTGGTCCATTTCTGTATGAATAGGCAACGAGATCACCCGGTGCGTAAGCCAATCCGTAATTGGCAAATCTACTTCCGGCAAATTGAGGAAAGAAAACATCTGCTGTCGGTGTGCCGGTACAGGATAATAAATCATGGCTGGAACACCTTCTGCCGCCAATTTTTCCTGCAGCTCATTTCGATCGACGCCATCTAAAACCAGGGTATATTGATGAAACACATGGGTATTTCCTGGTGAAGTAATGGGTGTAGTTATTTTAGAATTGGACTTAAATGATTCATTATAAAATTCAGCTACGGCCCTTCTTGATTTATTATACTCGTCTAGATGACCAAGTTTAATATTCAATACCACCGCCTGCATTGTATCTAGTCGAGAATTACACCCCACTACATCGTGGTAATATCTCTTGCTTTGTCCGTGGTTTGCAATCATTCTTAAACGGTCTGCAAGCAACTTGTTGTTGGTGATGATTGCACCCCCATCTCCATAGCATCCTAAATTTTTTGATGGGAAAAAGGATGTACATCCAATATGTCCGATAGTTCCTGTTTTATGCAGCGTACCATCAGCAAATTTCACATCTGCACCTATTGCCTGGGCATTGTCTTCGACCACAAAAAGGTTGTGTTCATTTGCAATCTGCATGATTGCTTCCATGTCGCAGGACTGACCATACAAATGCACAGGAACAATTGCTTTTGTTTTGGGAGTGATTGCTTCGCGAATTTTAGAAGCATCGATACAAAATGTCTTTGGATCTACATCAACAAAAACAGGCTTGAGTCTCAATAAAGCAATTACTTCAGTTGTAGCGATGTAAGTAAATGATGGAGTGATTACTTCATCACCGGGTTCTAACCCCAAAGCCATCATGGCAATTTGCAACGCGTCAGTACCATTTGCACATGGAATTACTTCTTGTACATTCAGGTATTTTGCCAAATTTGATGCAAAATCACCCACTGCTT
>JBFYPP010000233.1:0-3430 GCA_041303255.1 Chitinophagia bacterium
CGATCAGAGAAAAAGCGGAGCAAACAGTTCGTAAAAGACTCACAGAGTTTAAGAAAATTAAAAAGCAGAATCCAGGCCTATTAATAGGCGTATTGGGTTGTATGGCGGAGCGTTTAAAGAGTAAGTTATTGGAAGAGGAAAAGCTAGTAGACCTTGTTGTTGGTCCGGATGCGTACCGAACCCTCCCCTCCCTGATTGAGGAGGCTGGAAGCGGTACTAAAGCGGTTAATGTACTTTTGAGCAGAGAGGAAACCTATGCAGATATTTCTCCTGTTCGGTTAAATACAAACGGCATCAATGCCTTTGTAAGCATCATGAGGGGCTGTAACAACATGTGTGCCTTTTGTGTTGTACCATTTACAAGAGGAAGAGAAAGAAGCAGAGACAATGAATCAATTGTTGCAGAGTGTAAGGATTTATTTGAACAGGGATATAAAGAAGTCACTTTATTAGGTCAGAATGTAGACAGTTATTATTGGGTTGATCCAAAGAGCAACCATGCTGTTGATTTTGCGATGCTTCTGGAAGAGGTGGCCCTGGTTAGTCCACTTTTAAGAATACGTTTCAGCACTTCGCACCCCAAAGACATTACAGATAAGGTGTTGCATACCATGAAAAAGTACCACAACATTTGTAAATACATTCACCTGCCTGTCCAAAGTGGATCTAACCGGGTATTGCAATTGATGAACCGCACGTATACAAGAGAGTGGTATTTGGGCAGGGTGCAAAGAATTAAAGAAATCATGCCCGAATGTGCAATCAGTGCTGATATCATTGCCGGTTTTTGTACCGAAGATGAACAAGATCATTTGGATACACTAGACATTATGAGGAAATCGGCCTATGAATACAGCTATATGTTTGCTTATTCAGAAAGACCAGGAACATTGGCGGAAAGAAGATACACAGACGATATACCTGCGGAAGTAAAAAAAAGAAGATTGGCTGAAATTGTTCAATTACAAAACAGCTTGTCTTTGGCTTCTAACCAAAATGACCTTGGAAAAGTTTTTGAAGTATTAATCGAGGGCAATTCGAAGAAAAGTGATGAGCAGTGGATGGGAAGAACTAGTCAATACAAAGTGATGGTATTTGATAAATCAGACCCATCACTTGAGCCTGGGTCCTATGTTCATGTGCTTGCATTAGAGTGTAGTCAAGGTACATTGATGGGAAAAATTATTGAAAAGCCTTGATTATAAAAAATTATCAATGGATATACAAAGTATTAAAAATAGATTCGGCATTATTGGAAACTCTCCTTCTCTTAATTACGCTTTGCAAGTTGCAACGCAGGTGGCCAATACCGACCTAACCGTTCTGATTGTTGGAGAAAGTGGTGTTGGTAAAGAAATATTTTCTCAAATTATTCATACTTTATCTCCAAGAAAACACAATCCTTTCATTGCAGTCAATTGTGGCGCAATACCAGAGGGCACGATTGACTCTGAATTATTTGGACATGAAAAGGGATCATTTACAGGAGCAGTTGATGCGAGAAAAGGTTATTTCGAAACAGTAAATGGTGGCACTTTATTTATGGATGAAATTGGTGAAACACCCCTCGGTACACAAGCAAGGTTGCTGCGTGTGTTGGAAAATGCAGAGTTCATCAGGGTAGGTTCTTCCAAAGTTCAAAAAACAGATGTTCGTGTAATTGCTGCTACCAACAAAGATTTACTACTCGCCACACACAACAACAAGTTTAGAGAGGACCTCTATTATCGTTTAAATACCGTGCCTATTAGGGTTCCATCCCTGAGAGAGCGTAAAGAAGACATTATTATTTTATTTAGAAAATTTGCTGTCGATTTTGCCGAGAGATACCGAACCAGTCCAATTCAGCTTACTGAGGATGCGAAATCTCATCTGTTGAACTATCCATGGCCTGGAAATGTGAGAGAGCTGAAGAATATTGCAGAACAAATTTCTGTCTTGTCTGAAGACAAAACAATAACTGCCCAGTCTCTTGAACGCTTTCTTCCCAAAAATTCAACCAACCAATTACCCATGTTGGTCTCGGGCAACAATTTTGGAAATAACCAGAGTGAATTCATGAATGAAAGAGATATCCTCTATAAACTCTTTTTTGATTTAAAGAAGGATGTTACAGAGATGAAAAAAATGTTTCTTGAGATCATTCAAAATCCAAATTCTATTTCATCCGTTTCAGATGTTATTGAGGATTCTTACCTGCATGATCTTCCAATGGTTAGGCAGACACAAGAGAATTATTCTCCGAACAATGTTATTCCTGTAGGTGGCCAGCCACTCATTCTTAATGAAGGAAATTCAATACAAGACACGATTGTTGTTGATGAATCATTGAATATCATGGATAAAGAAAAAGAGCTTATTGAAAAAGCATTAAAAAAACACAAAGGAAAAAGAAAGGATGCCGCTACTGATTTGGGCATCAGCGAAAGAACACTTTACCGTAAACTAAAAGAGTATGATATTGAAGACTAGTCAATACCGCAGTTTTTTCAAGAATACCTTGCTTATCTTGGTTGCCATCCTTAGTATTCAAGGAACTTGTCGCTATTCTTTGAAAGACGTGTCTATACCCTCAGAAGTAAAAACTGTAAAGGTTTTCTTTATTGAAAATAAGGCCCGATACATCAATCCGCAGCTAAGCCCAAAGCTTACTGATAAATTAAGACAGAAGATTGTAAATCAGACCAGGTTATCTCAGACCAATAACGAAGCGGATTATGAGGTAAGTGGTTACATAAGCGACTATTCGGTAAGCACTTCAGGTATTTCACAACAACAGGTAGCAAGTAATAACCTGAATGTTACAGTTCACATCATCTTTCGCAACAGGTTGGATGAAAAAAAGAATTTTGAGGCAGATCTTACCCGAAATTTCCCATTTTCTTCTAGTAAAAGTTTGACACAAGCTGAAGGTGAGCTAAATGAACAAATAATAAATAACCTAACAGACGAGATCTTTAACCGAATTTTTTCAAATTGGTAAACAGAGTTATATTAGCAAAATGACCAGAGAAACGGATTATCTGATACAGTCCCTTTTCGAGAAGGAAAGTCTTGAAGAAATGACCCTGGATGAATTCAGGTCAATTTCTGAACAATATCCGTATTCTTCAATCGTCCAATTTTTGTACAGTTGTAAGTTAAAGTCCGTTTACCACCTCGACTTTCCCGAACAAGTTACCCATAGTGCACTTTTTTTCCCTTCTCCCCAATGGCTCAATTATCAATTAAGCGATGAAAGTGAAATTGGAAATTTCAGGTTGAATCAATACGATATCAACTTCAATAACGTATCAGAAGACGTTCCAGTAGAAATTGCTCAAACAGACGAAAACACCTGGGAATATGATGAGGAGCAGTCAAACCTGAGTATCCTAGATAAAGAAATGGCTTCGGCAGAAAGTATAGAGGGATTGACTCATCCTCAACC
>JBFYPP010000234.1:0-3423 GCA_041303255.1 Chitinophagia bacterium
ATATTAGTCCTTCAGAACAATTGCAACTGGCTTTGGATTGGGCAAACGAAAAAATCAAGGATTGATTAAACCCAATCTTTGCTAATGTCGTCTATGGTTTTTGAGTGTGTAAAAAAACTGCTTAATTTTTCGATGGTGTCTTGCACTATGGCATCCGGACAAGAAGCGCCGCTGGTAATTAGAATATCCACTACCAATTTGTTTGGTAAGAAATCCTTTTTAAAATACTCTTCGTGTGTTCTCCAATTATACGCTTTCAATTCTTTATTCGACAACAGGTCTGAAGAAGATTCTATGAAATAAGTTGGCATATGCGCTTCACAAAGTTCCACCAAATGTGAACTGTTGCTGCTGTTTCTTCCTCCAATCACAATGGCAAAATCTGCATTAATATTCAACAAACTTTTTACAGCAGTTTGATTGTCGTTGGTAGCATAACAAAGCGTGTCCCTGGTATCCGCAAAATGTAATCCTACGCTCGCATCATCCAGTTTATACTTTTCAATTACAATTTGCTTTAGGTAATCTGCTATGGCTTGTGTGTCTGTAGCCAACATGGTGGTTTGATTTACTACACCAAAACGCACAAGGTCTTTTTCTACATTAAAACCTTTACTACACCTGTCACCAAACATAGTAGTAAAATCACCACTGTTTCGCTTTTCAAGAATAAACTCACCCAATACAATGGCTTCAGCCATATCGTTGATCACTATTGTAGGCGTATGAACATCACTATGCGAAAAAGTAGCTCTGGTTTCTTCATGTGTTGGTTTTCCATGCACCACAATGCTATAGCCTTTTTCAGAAATCTGTTCTGCCCTGTTCCAAACTTTTTCTACAAAAGGACAGGTGGTGTTGTACTGTTCAATTTGTATTCCAATATTCTTGAGTCTATTTTCAATTTCTATGGTAGTGCCAAAAGCAGGAATAATGACAATATCTTCCGAGGTTAAGTTTTCAAATGGTATAAGGTTATTTCCTTTGGTGTCCATAAGAAACTGTACTCCGCTGTTGATGAGGTCTTCATTCACAAATGGATTGTGAATCATTTCACTCAATAAAAAAATTCGTTTGCCTGGATTGTTTTCTACAGTCTGGAAAGCAATTTCTATCGCATTTTCAACACCATAACAAAACCCGAAATGTCTTGCAAGAAAAAACCTTACCGGTCCCATGTCTAACAGGGTGGGAGAAAAGTCCTTTTTTAATTTATCGCCTGCCTTTCTTTTCTGCTTGATGGCAGCAATTAATGGACTTCTGTATCGAATGGGTATTGTAAACTGCTTCATACTATATGTACAAAGTTAAGCAAAGATTAAAACAATCCTATCTGGTATTCATTAGTATGGTTGACGTTGATTTCTTAACTTCCCAACATGAAAACTGAATTTGTTCCTGTGGATTGGGTCTTGAACGCTAATATTTATGAAGTCAATCTCCGGCAATATACCCAAGAGGGCAACATCAATGCATTCATAAAACACCTGCCAAGATTAAGGGACATGGGGATCGATATTTTGTGGTTCATGCCCCTCACTCCCATAAGTAGAAAGAACCGGAAGGGGAGCATGGGTAGTTATTATGCCTGTTCCAGTTACACGGAAATAAATCCCGAATATGGTACTAAACAAGATTTTCTTAAGCTGGTGGAAGAAGCGCACCAGCTCGGATTTAAGGTAATTGTAGATTGGGTAGCTAACCATACGGGCTGTGATCATGAATGGACAACAAGTCATGCTGACTTTTATAAAAAAAATGAACAAGGTGAATTTTATGATGAACATGGCTGGGATGATGTAATTGATCTAGATTACTCCAATCAGGCAATGAGAATGGCTATGATAGGGGCTATGCGCTACTGGATAAACAATTTCAATATAGACGGTTTTCGTTGTGACATGGCCATGTTAACGCCAGTTGATTTTTGGATTCAAGCGCGCTTGGCCTTAACCGAAACCAAAGACCTTTTTTGGCTGGCTGAATTGGATCCGCTAGATAATCCTGATTATATGATGGCCTTTGATTCTGCATACACTTGGCGATGGATGAATGCTGCCAAACAATGCAAAGAAGAGGGCGCTCAACATATCCATCACCTCAAATATGTTTTATCGCAATACGATGCAACACTACCACATACTGCTTGTCCAGCTTGGTTTACAAGCAACCATGATGAGAACAGCTGGAATGGGACTGAATATGAAAAGTACGGGGAGATGGCGTTACCCCTCGCTTTTTTTTCAGCCACTTGGAGAGGAATCCCTTTGATTTATAGCGGTCAAGAGTTACCGAACCACAAACGCTTGGCATTCTTTGATAAGGATTGTCTAGACTGGAAACCAAAACCAGATCTACATGAATTTTATAAAACAATCCTTGAACTAAGAAAAAGTAATCCTGCTTTTAGCGCTTCTCCACATCCTGAAAACTGTATTTTATTGAACAACAGTGTAGATCACCACGTGTTAAGTTTCATGCGTAAAAATGGGGATAGTACTGCAGTTGTGGTAATCAATTTTTCACAGTATACTTTAACTCATGTTGAGGTGGGCATTAAAGATACAAATGGACTATTTACAAACTTATTTACAAGTATTACAAAAGACTTTGGAGGCACTCATATTTACGTCGATCTACCACCATGGTCTTTTCAAGCTTGGATAAAATAAAAGCAGACACTAAGGTCTGCTTTTATCTAAATAAAATATAAGTACTAATTATTCTGTTGCTTCAATTGGGTATTGATAGACCCCTTCGTATCCTGGATAAAATCCCTCAAGTAGAATTCTTTTTGAAGATTTTGAAATTGCAGCCATAAGCTCTTCAACAGATTTTACCTCTGTCCCATTTACTTTGAGCACCACAAATCCGTCGCGCATCCTTGTTTGTTCATCTATTAAACCACTGCTGATTTTAGAAATCATAACACCACCTTTAACGCCGTATTCTTTTGCTTTTTTTGCATCAAGCGTTTGAAGGGTTGCACCTAGTTTGTCAGACATGGTGTTTTTCACAATGTCATAGCTTCCAGATTTATTTTTTAAAGTAATACTGGTGGTCGATTCTTTTCCATTTCTGTTATAGTTCACAGCTATTTTATCGCCTGGTTTATAACCTGCTATTTGTTCAACCATTTCACTTCCATTGGAAACCTTCACCCCATTTATTTTTGTGATATAATCACCCGTCTGAATTCCGGAAGCAGACATCGCTCCATCCTTCGCAACATCCATCACCAATACACCTTGTCCCTCTTTATAATTGAGCTTGGCTTTTTCAGTTTCTGGAGCATTTTCTGGAAGATAGCTGATGCCCAGAAAAGCACGTTGTACAGTTCCATATTGGAGTAAATCATTAATGATCTTTTTTACAATATTTACTGGAATTGCATAGGAGTAGCCAGCATAGGCACCAGTAGGA
>JBFYPP010000235.1:0-3370 GCA_041303255.1 Chitinophagia bacterium
CCTCTACGATTTGTTTTCCCCCATCTGCAGCAGTCACTTCAATCTTGCCTTTACCGGCAATTTTACCATATCCCATTACCACATCAATCTTGTTCTTCTTCATCAAGAATTGAACACCCTTGCTCATTTTGTCGGCTACACCTCTACTTCTCTTCACAACTGCACCAAAATCATGGGCAACATTAGTAGCGTTGATACCATAATCCGCACTGTGTTTCATGTAATCATATACCTGTGCACTTTTCAACAAGGCCTTGGTTGGAATACAACCCCAGTTGAGACAAACCCCACCGAGACTTTCCTTTTCAATAATCGCCACCTTGAAACCAAGTTGAGAAGCTCTGATTGCAGCTGGATAACCACCAGGACCGCTACCGAGAACAAGAACGTCGTATGCCATGCTATTTGATTTATGATTGAAACGCAAAATTAGTCCTAATGCAGCAAAAATCAAAGAAGCGATGTCTTGGCATTTTAAGTAAAAACTTATTTATAAGACAAGTTTATAACAAAAATTAAAAACAGACTAACTTCGTGAGATGAAAACATCAAACCCAAAGAAAAACAAGATAAATTCTAATGAAGTTGGTGGAGTTGCCATTAAAAACAAGCAGCTAAGAAAATCAGCTCTTCGTCTGATTGACCAATCAAATGCCATTACAATTACTGAAATAGCCAAAGAATTAAACATCAGCGTTCCCAAGGCAACGGATGTGATTAGCTCAATGGTAGAAGAAAATATTTTAAAAGACGAAGGCAAACAAGATTCTACTGGCGGAAGAAGAGCCAATGCCTTTGGTCTAATGGCAGATGCTGGATATTTTCTTGGGATAGACATCAAACTGCACCATGTGAATTTTGGTTGGATGGACCTCAAAAAAGGCATGGTTACAATGAGAGAAAAAGTTTCCTATCGGTTAGTGAATACCGAAGAAGCGCTAGAAGAGCTTTTTCAATTGATTGAACAATTCATTGACGAACACCAGGACTATAAAAAAAATCTCATCGGCATTGGCATAAACATTCCGGGACGAATTAATCCAAGAACCGGACACAACTACAACCATTTTAATTTAAGAGAAGAACCATTATCTGAAATTATATATGGGAAATTTGGCATTCCAACTACCATTGAAAATGATTCAAAAGCGATGTTACTGGGGGAGTTTTTTCATGCAGAATCAAGCAATGAAAAAAACGCAATTTTAATTAACCTAGACTATGGAATAGGAATGGGAATATTAATTGATGGAAAAATTTACCACGGTAAATCTGGCTTCAGTGGCGAACTTGGTCACATACCCTTATTTGATAATGAAATAATTTGCCATTGTGGAAAAAAGGGTTGTTTAGAAACAGAAGCATCGGGCATTGCCCTGTTAAGAAAATTTAGAGAAAGAATTGAAGCAGGATCTACATCACTTGCTTTTGATGGGACAAGATCAATAGAAACAATTACACTTCAAAACATTATCGAAGCTGCAAAAAACGAAGACACCCTTTGCATTGAAATGCTGGAAGAACTTGGTGAAAAACTTGGCAAAGCAATTGCCATTGTAATCAACATCTTCAACCCAGAAACTGTAATCTTGGGAGGCACTTTGTCGGATACCGGGGAGTATCTTCGCTTCTCTGCAAAAAGCACCTTGAACAGGTTATCGCACAGCATTGTAAACAACGACACCAACCTTAAGGTTTCTCAATTGGGTGAGAAAGCAGGTGTTATTGGTGCATGCCTTAACGCGAGAGCAAAATACCTATTCGATTAGTAGGCCAAAGCAAACAAAACCCTTTGTTTACTTGGTTTTCCAGAGAAAACACAAACGCCCTCTTCCAATTTGTTATCTAGGGGTATACAACGAATGGTTGCTTTTGTCTCATCTTTAATCTTATCTTCTGTCTCAGCAGTCCCATCCCAATGTGCTGAAACAAAACCACCTTTTGTATTCAACACTTGTTTGAATTCATCCCATGAATTCACTTCAGTAACATGCGTATCTCTATATGCCAATGCACGGTTGTAAAGATTCTGCTGAATATCTTCCAACAGTTGTTTGATGTAATCAGTCAGACCCTCTGCAGGTACTGAAGATTTTTCTTTGGTATCTCTTCGCGCAATTTCTACAACTCCATTTTCAATATCTTTCTGACCAATTGCAATTCGCACAGGTACTCCTTTCAATTCATATTCGGCAAATTTCCATCCCGGTCTTGAGTTATCGGAATCATCATACTTTACGGATATACCCTGCTTTTTCAATTCAGACATGATGCCGTGCGCCTTTTCATCAACCAAGGCTTTTTGCTCAGGACCTTTGAAAATAGGGACAATCACCACTTGCAACGGTGCAATTTTTGGTGGCATCACCAAGCCCTGGTCATCACTATGCGCCATCACCAATGCACCAATCAAGCGGGTGGAAACACCCCAAGATGTAGCCCAAACATATTCTTGCTTGTTTTCTTTTGTGAGGTATTTTACTTCAAACGCCTTAGCAAAATTTTGTCCGAGGAAATGTGAAGTACCTGCTTGCAAAGCTTTACCATCTTGCATGAGCGCCTCAATACAATAAGTTTCCAAAGCACCTGCAAATCTTTCATTGGGCGTCTTTACGCCTTTCATCACGGGAAGGGCCATGTAATTCTCAACAAAATCAGCATATACATGCAACATTTTTTCAGCCTCTCCAATTGCTTCTTCAGCTGTAGCATGTGCAGTATGCCCCTCCTGCCATAAAAATTCAGCAGTCCTTAAAAACAACCTTGTGCGCATTTCCCAACGAACCACATTGGCCCATTGGTTAATCAGCAACGGAAGATCTCTGTAAGATTGAATCCAATCTTTGTATGCATTCCAAATGATGGCTTCGCTGGTTGGACGAACAATCAACTCTTCTTCCAATTTTGCTTCAGGATCCACGATCAATTTTCCTTTGTTGTTGGGATCTCCTTTCAAACGGTAATGGGTAACCACCGCACACTCTTTTGCGAACCCCTCAGCATGTCCCTCTTCCTTTTCCAAAAATGATTTTGGCACAAACAAAGGAAAATAAGCATTTACGTGACCCGTGTCTTTGAACATCTTATCCAAAACATCCCGCATGTTCTCCCAAAGGGCATAGCCATAGGGTTTGATGACCATACAACCCCTCACTGCAGAATAATCTGCCAATCCTCCCTTCAGCACCAAATCGTTGTACCATTGCGAATAGTCTTTTTCCCTAGAAGTCAGTTCATTGCCCATATGGATGATTTAACATTTTTTGTGATTTCAACTGCAACTTTTATCCCTTTCAGCCGTCTAATAATAAAGAAGCGTTAGCGCAAAAGTAGTAACTTCGGATTAATCTTTAAATCACTAAGTATGAAG
>JBFYPP010000236.1:0-3354 GCA_041303255.1 Chitinophagia bacterium
ATCTTATTAAATGGAACACAGCTAGAAATTAAGCATCCCCTAGACAGGCAAAAAATAATAATTAAAGAAAAAGAGTACGCCTACCTAAACCCTATGCAGGAATACACCATCGCATTGAAAGGAGCATCAATGGCTGAACTCATCTTGTTTGAAGTGCGGTAGTACTACCCTGCCATCAAAGATGAAATCTTTTCGTTGTAAGGCGACTCCCACGCTTTGATGTTGCCCCAGTTTTCAGCGTTGACCACAACAGCATTTTCAATTACTTTCCCTAGGTATTCAAAATCAATACCGGAAGATTTCATGTATGCTTCAAATTGGATTTGTTTATCCGTTGAAATGGAAACAACTGCCCTACTTTGTGCTTCACCAAACCAATACGCATCCGCACGTATTGCCATTTCTGCTTGTGCTACTTCAAAACCCAATCCATTGACAAAAGCGCTTTCCAAAACCGAGATAAACAATCCGCCTTCACTCACATCATGTGCAGACTGAATCAATTGATTTGAAATCAATTTCGCTACCACCTGCTGAAAGGCATATTCCTCATCTAGATCAAAATGGGGTGCTGGCGAAAACTCAACTCCATGGTATTTATGAAGATACTCGGATGAATTAATGTCATTGCTAGATTTACCAACCAAGTAAATTAGGTCTCCTTGTTGTTTGAATCCCAAAGTCATTTTATTTTCCACCGCATCTAAAATTCCAACCATGCCAATTGTTGGGGTTGGATAAACAGCACCTTCCGGATGCTGGTTATAAAAACTAACGTTACCACCTGTAACAGGTGCATCAAATTTTTTACAGGCTTCTCCCATTCCTTTGATGGCATGTACAAACTGAAAATAAACTTGTGGATCGTAAGGATTACCAAAATTTAAACAATTGGTTACACCAAGCGGAGTGCCTCCACTACATACAATATTTCTAGCCGCTTCGCTCACTGCAATCATTGCACCTTTGTATGGATCTGCATATACATAACGGCTATTACAATCTGTAGTTAAAGCAAGCGCTTTGCCCGTTTCCTTAACCAAAACAACTGCAGCATCACTGGGCTGATTGGTAGATGAATTTACTGTGCCAACCATACTATCATACTGGGTATAAATCCAACGCTTACTTGCAATGTTTGGAATTACAGAAATCGCTTCTGCTACTTTTTTTAAATCAGTAGGAACTGGAATACTGTGCGGATCAAATGCATCAATTTTATCGAAATACACAGGACGCTCATAGCCCCTGTCATAAACAGGAGCACCACCACCCAGCACCAAACTCTCAGCAGGAATTTCTGCTTCAAGTTCGCCGTGCATATAAAATTTCAAAAGACCATCACCAGTTACTTCGCCTATTTCAGAACAAGGTAAATCCCATTTCTCAAACACCTCCAGTACCTCTTTTTCTCTACCTTTTTTTACCACCATCAACATTCGTTCCTGACTTTCGCTCAACAACAATTCCCAAGACTTCATATTTTGCTGACGCATAGGTACTTTTTCCAGGTGAATAATCATTCCTACTCCACCCTTCGCACTGGTTTCAGCAGTAGAACAAATTATTCCAGCAGCACCCATGTCTTGCATTCCCACCAAGGCTCCTGTGGGTATCACCTCTAAGCAAGCTTCCAATAATTTCTTTTCTTGAAAAGGATCTCCAACCTGAACAGCAGGAAGATCCTGTGCACTGTCGGCTGTTATATCTGCAGAAGCAAAAGAGGCTCCGCCTATACCATCTTTACCCGTAGAAGAACCCACAATAAAAACAGGATTACCAATACCCTCAGCAGTGGCGCTGATGGTTTCTCCAACTTTCACAATACCCACACTCATGGCATTCACCAATGGGTTGGTATGGTAACATCCTTCAAAATAAACCTCACCCCCTACTGTAGGAACGCCAAAACAATTGCCATAATGACCAATACCAGAAACGACACCTTTTAACAGGTGACGTGTTTTGGGATCTTGAAGATTTCCAAATCTCAATGAATTGAGGGCTGCAATTGGACGAGCACCCATGGTAAAAATGTCGCGGTGAATTCCACCTACTCCTGTCGCTGCACCTTGAAAAGGCTCAATTGCAGAAGGATGGTTATGCGATTCTATTTTGAAAACAACACCATAGCCATCTCCAATATCAGCCAATCCTGCATTTTCTTCACCCGCTTTTACCAAAAGCTTACTTCCATCTCTGGGCAATGTTTTGAGCCATTTGATTGAGTTTTTATAGCTACAATGCTCACTCCACATTACCGAGTATGCGGCAACTTCATTGAAGTTGGGCGTCCTTCCCAGTATTTGCTTGATTTGCTCAAATTCTTCAGGTAGCAGCCCCAGCTGCTTTGCGGTTTCAACTGTTGTTTCCATGTAATTGTTAAGAATTGCAAAGTTAGATAAAACAAATGAGGAGTGCTTTGTAGTATAATCGCGCGTTGACAAATTGCGAATCCATGTTGAAAACAAACGTATTAAATTATTTTATATATATTGTATGCAACCCAATTTTCAAGTTTTTATGAACAATAACTTTAATTATTAATATTTTATGCACAGAACATTCTAAAAAAATGAGGTTTCTTGAAAAATAATTGCTTATTCCCGGTATTTTGATGATTTTTGTGTCTTCAAAAATTCAACTATATGCAATCACTACGTTTCAAAGCGATCGACAACCTCACTTCTGCCAAAGCAGAAGTCAAGGTGATTAGTCCCACTAAAGTAACTACTGCTTTTGGAGAAAATGTGTTTACCACAAAAGTAGCAAGAGAATACCTCAGCGAGGATGCCTTTAAGAGTTTACAAAATTCAATAAAAAGCGGACAAAAAATTGATCGTAGTGTAGCCAACCAAATCTCAGCTGGAATGAGACATTGGGCACAATCGAAGGGTGTAACCCATTATACACATTGGTTTCAACCGCTTACTGGTTCTTCGGCTGAGAAGCATGATTCGTTTTTCACTTTAAAAACAGACGGAACGCCAATTGAAGAATTTGATGGAAATGCATTGGCGCAACAAGAGCCTGATGCTTCTTCGTTTCCAAGTGGTGGAATCCGTGCAACTTTTGAAGCCCGCGGTTATACTGCATGGGATCCTACGTCTCCAGCTTTCATTATGAACATTGGCGATGGTCAAACACTTTGTATTCCAACCATCTTTGTTTCTTATACAGGAGAGTGCCTTGATTATAAGGCGCCATTGTTGAAATCAATTGAAGCGCTCAACAAAGCAGCGGTTGATGTTTGTCATTATTTTGATAAAAACGTTGGAAAGGTTACAGCAACCTTAGGTTGGGAACAGGAATATTTTGTAATTGATGAGGGACTTGCCAATGCTCGTCCGGATT
>JBFYPP010000237.1:0-3339 GCA_041303255.1 Chitinophagia bacterium
TATATTGAACAAGGGCAAATTAATGGGTATGAAGAGTTCTTGAAAGCCAGTGGAAGATCATTGGCCACCGTGCAAAAAGATTCATTACTCTTTCAGTATGTACAAACCACCTATGCAAACGGAGAAGCGAAAATAACAAATCAAGCCCTGATTCAGTATCTCAATGAATTTCCAAATGGTTTGTTTGCTATTGAAGTATTGCATTTGCAGTCAGAACTTTTCTTCAGCCAAAAAGATTGGAGCAATGCGGCCAAAACATACGCTCAATTGGCTGCCAAAGGGGGGAGTCGGTATCAAGAGAAAGCACTCAGACAATCAGCGCGACTCTATTTCTTTGAATTAAAAGACTATGATGCTGCACTTGGATTATTTGAACAACTATCAAAAGCCACATCAAAATCAGAGATTTTAATTGAAGCCTTGAGGGGAGAAGTGCGTTCAAATTATTATTTGAAAACCTGGCAAAGGGGAGTCAATTCAGCTGAGCAATTGCTAGCTAACCCCAAAGTAAACTCAGATGACAGGTCTTTTGCAGAGGTTGTCCTTGGCTATGCCAAACAACTCAGTAAGGATTATGTGGGTTCTTCTGAATATTTCACACTTGTATTAGGCGATAATCAATCAGGTCTTGCAGCGGAGTCGAGGTATCAACTGGCATGGAATGCGTATCAACAATCTTTCTTCGATAATGCAGAACAGTTGGCATTGTCTTCCATTGACGCATCAGGATCTTATGAGTACTGGATTACGAAATCATATATTCTACTTGGACAAATATTCGTCCAACAGAAAGATTTATTTAACGCGAAGGCAACTTTGAAAAGCGTAATTGATAACTGTACAATTCCGGAATTGAGATTGGCTGCTGAATCTCTTTTGAAAGAAATTGAATTGTCTGAAAAAAAAGATAAAGGATGAGCGTTTTGAAGTTATATAATTGTCGCCCCCAAATGAGTACGCTGTTATTCAGCCTCTCCTTGTTGATCTGCTTTTTATCTGCATCAACGCTGTCAATGGCGCAGAACAAAAAAAATAAATTGGATGAAATAAATATAACATCGAGTTTTAAACCCAGCATTGTTAAGACAAGTAAACTGGAATTTTTTCCTGAAGTACCACAGAAAGACACCAATGCATTCAAGTTTATTTATCCGGCTATCAATACCACATTCAAAACACCGCTTTCCTCATTTTCAATAAAACCGCTAGCCTACATTACAAAAGAAATTATTCAAGAAAAAGATAATTTTTATATCAAATTGGGTGGGGGTAATTTAAGAACTCCTTTTGCTTCTGCGTCTTACAATTCAAAGTTGGGAAACAATATGGTCTCTTTAAACTTCGACCATATTTCATCAAAAGGTTCAATTTATAACCAACAATATGCAAATACCAAATTTGAAGGCCAGGTAAAAACAACGTTGGCCGACAATCAGTCCATAAAATATAATTTAGGTTATGAGGGTGATAGTTTTCGCAATTTTGGTTATGATACTTCAAAATTCCTTTTTCAAGAGGATGATTTAAAACAGCGGTTTAACAAATTTAAACTTGGTGCTTCCTATGATTTGGTATCAGGGGTTGATGCTTCTTTATTTTTTAAACCTACCCTGCAGGTTGGTTATCTAACAAGTAGACGTGGCGCAAAAGAAACAGAGGTTCAACTTGCAATTCCTGTTTCATATATCTTGGATGAAACATTAAGGTTAAGTGCATCCATTGACGTAAACTACCTTAATTTAAGCAATGAAAAACAGACTACTGCTTCCGCTTTTCTTCTACAGTTGCCATTAAAAATTGATTATACCATAAAAGGACTACTTGCATCGGGTGGTATAGTTTCTGTGTTGAAAAATAAAAAGATTTCATTTTTGCCTGAGGCAAATCTAATTTACAATTTTAAGGAGGGCGCAGGTGCGCGTCTGTTGGCAGGAATTTCAAATACCGTAAATGTGAATTCACTTCAGAAGCTTTATGAAATAAATCCATTTTTATTAACTCCAGACTCTTTGAATGTGTATCAACAAACCAATTATTATGTTGGCTTTGATTGGTTAAATCCAAAAGGGCTTCAGTTGCAGGCCAAAACAGGATTTGTGAATTTTGTAAATCTTCCTCTTTTTATTAACGAAGGTTTGAGCGGCAAAGATTTTCTTGTGTTGAATGAGCCAAGGATTTCCGCACTATTTTTAGAGGCAAACCTGGGTTATGTATTTAGCGACAAGCTATCCTTTAGCTCTGGCTTAAAGGCCTTCTCTTTTCAGTCGCAACGCCGCTATGCGTATGTTTATGGTGTGCTACCACTTGAATTGACCTTGGGTCTTAGTTGGAAACCAATGAAGCAATTATCAACTAGGGTATATGGTGAATTGTTTGGAGGAAATATGGCCAAGACATTAGGAAAGCCCGATTTCAGAACGAAAGGAATTGTTGATTTGGGCTTGGGTGTGGATTACAATTTGAACAAAAAGTGGGCTTTGTGGATGGATTTGAATAATATTGCCAACGCCCGATACCAAAGATGGAATGGATTTACTTCATTCGGTTTCAATTTTTTGGTTGGGTTCAAGTTCAGATTTAATCATACGAATTAAGATATCCATGCAAAGTCAGCAACTTCCTACATTGTTATACAGGTATTTTGCCCAAGCAGGGCATGTTGCCATTCCAAGCATGGGTAATTTGGTTTGCAAAAAGGGGATTTCCAAGAACGACTTTACTTCAAGAGAAATATCACCTGGCGAATTGAATTACGAATTTACCTCAGGGGATCTTAGTGCAAAAGACGAACAAGTCAATTTTTTGGTACAGCATACAGGCAAAAGCAAAGACGATGTTCAGCATTCTTTGGTGATGCTTGGAGAAGCACTTCACAATCGTTTGCACCAAGATAAGCGGCTTGAATGGATGGGAGTAGGTTCGTTCTCTGTAACGGAAAATGGTGAAATCCAATTTCAGACAAAAAACAACCCAATAGAACTGAATAAGCCCGTTCATTACCAACATGTAATTAGACAAAATGCGGTGCATGAAATGCGTGTAGGTGAAGACCAACGTTCTACTACTGAAATGGAAGCTTATTTTGATGAACAGAAGAGTTTGGCTGGTAGATTTCAATGGAAAAAAGGGGCATTCGTTTTGTTGTTTGCATTGGCTGCTGCATTGCTGGTTAGGTTTTCTATGGGTAGCTTTAATTTAATGGATGGGCGTTACCATAAAGTAAAGTTGACCACCTCACAAAAAACGTACAAGTCGCTTTAATTTTTAAACATGACTGTCGCACAGCCTTGTCCCATTTGTGGCCACACTTCAAAAACTACTTTTCCTGGTGTTCAAGAT
>JBFYPP010000238.1:0-3329 GCA_041303255.1 Chitinophagia bacterium
AACAACTACCTATCGCTGATCAAATTCTCCCATACTGTTTTTGCATTGCCCTTTGCACTATTGGGATTTTTTATGGGTGTTTTTCACTTAGACGATAGTAATGAAGGTGGGTGGGTGGTTATAAAAGACTATTTCACTTCTCATTATCTGGTTTTTATTTTCATTCTATTGTGCATGGTTTTTGCAAGAAGTGCAGCAATGGCATTTAACAGGTACCTCGACCGTGAATTCGATGCTAAAAATCCAAGAACAGCCATTCGAGAAATTCCAAGTGGTGTAATTAGTGCAACCAGCGCCCTGCGTTTCACCATCTTAAATGCGGTCTTGTTTTGTGCATCTGCTTATATGATCAATACCATTTGTTTTCTCTTATCTCCCATCGCTTTACTTGTAATATTGGGTTACAGCTATACCAAACGGTTTACCGCACTTTGTCACCTTGTATTGGGGTTGGGCCTGTCCTTAGCCCCTGCTGGTGCTTTCATAGCCGTTACAGAAACCATTGTACCTGCAGTGGTCTTTCTTTCATTATCTGTAATTGGCTGGGTAAGTGGGTTTGACATCATTTATTCTTTACAAGACGATAGGTTTGATGCTTCAGAAGGACTACTTTCTATCCCTTCAACATTGGGTAGAAAAAAAGCCTTACTGGTATCAAGGATCTTGCATGTCTTTACCGCATTACTTGTTATGACAGCAGGCCTATTCTTTGAATTTCATTTCATCTATTTCATTGGCGCTTCTCTTTTTGCAGGACTACTTATTTACCAACAAACTTTGGTAAAAGAAAACGACCTTAGTAGCGTGAATTTGGCATTTATGACGGCCAATGGAATGGCCAGCATCGTTTTTTTTATTTTCGCGATCGCAGATTTAATTGCATACAACTAGATGGCAAGAATTCTATCATTGGACTATGGCAAAAAAAGGACGGGCGTTGCAGTTACAGATCCTTTGCAAATTATTGCGAGTGGATTAACCACAGTAGACACACAGCAACTCTTCGATTTTCTAAAAGATTATATAAGCAAGGAAGTAGTGGAGAAAATTATCATTGGTCTACCTTATCAGCTAGATGGATCCCCAACAGATGCAACTGCCGCAGTATTGCATTGTATTAGAAGATTAAAAAACAGTTTCCCTACTATACCTGTAGTATCGGTAGACGAACAATTTTCGTCCAAAATGGCAAGCAGGGCCATGCTCGATATGGGACTTAAAAAGAAGGACAGACAAAAAAAAGGATTAGTAGATGAAATTGCTGCAACCTTACTGTTGCAAGAATATATGCAGTCGAACCAATAGCTAAATTATTTAGGGAACATCATTTTGTAACCCGGCTTTACTCTTCCATTACTGATATCGTCTAGCTTTTTTTTGAGTAATTTTCTTTTAATCAGAGAGATATGGTCGATAAATAACTTCCCTTCAATATGATCGTATTCGTGAAGAATTACACGTGCATTCAGCCCTTTAAAGGATTCTACTTTTTTATTGAATGATTCATCGCAATATTCAAGTACCACTTCACTTTCCCGAGAAACTTCTTCCCTGAACCCAGGAAGACTTAAACAACCCTCATCGCAGGACCAAGACGCTCCATTTAATTCTAAAATATGAGCGTTGATGAATACTTTTTTAAACCCGATTTCTCCGTCAAATTCCTCTTTGGATTCTTCATCAGACTTCTCGTAGACTTGTTGTGTATCAATAACAAAGAGTCTGATGGATTTATTGATTTGAGGTGCGGCCAAACCCATGCCATTGGAATGGTACATGGTCTGCCACATATCATCAATGAGTTGGGTTAATGAGGGGTAATCTGGACCAAGATCGGTACAGACTTTTCTCAGAATGGGAACACCGTATGCAACAACCGGAAGGATCATATTACAAAGATAATATATCTACCCATTATAGAGTAAGTCGTAATACTCTGCAGCCATCCTGTTAGAATCAAAACGGAATCGCACATCTTTCATGCCATTCTGAACCACTTCTCTCCAAGTTTGAGGAGCATCATAGTAAAGTGGTAACACCTCTTCTAAGAGTATGCGATACATCTCATCTAGGTCATATTGGTCTTGGTCTTGTACATGCATACTTTCATAATCCACCGGCGGTACAATAAATCCATTGTTCCCGTGGTTGATAAACTCAACAATCCAGCCGTCGTTGGTAGACACGTTTACTGCACCATTCATTGCAGCGGTCATACCACTTGTTCCTGAAGCTTCACGAGGTACGCGGGGGTTATTCAACCAAGCGTCTGAAGCTTGTTTAAGTCTTTTACTTAATCCCAATTCATACCCGGTACAAACAGCCATGTTGCTGTATGATTTACTCAGGTGTACCAAATGGTTAAATTCTGAAATTGCCGGATAATCTACTGGATAAGGTTTTCCTGCCCAGATGATTTGTACAGGATATTTCTTACTACTTAACAACGCTTCAAATCGTTCACGGTCGCGCGTAAGCATATCTGCACGCTTGTAACCAGCAAACCTCCTGGCCCATACAATAGTAAAAACATCTGGATCCATTAATTTCCCCGTCTGGTCTGCAACTAAATCGAAAGCACGTTTTTTCAGGTAACGTTTTCTATCGATGAATCTTTCATCATTTTGCTCGTCCATTGCAAAGTAGAGTTGCTTATCGGCCCAATATCTCCAGTTCTGTGAATTGGTTATATGAATGATTGGACAGATGCCTTCGTACTTGTTCCATAGTTTTCTGCTCACATGACCATGTAATTCTGATACCGCATTTGAAAGGCGTGCAAATCTTAATGCAACCAAAGAGTGATTAAATTGATCGTCTTTAATGCCCGTAATTTGTCTCACTTTTTCCATTGGCATACCACAGAAATAAGACATCTTGTTGCAGAGATAGATATCATGTTTTTCATTTCCTGCTTCTTCGGGCGTATGTGTTGTAAATACCAATTTCTTTTTTAGGTCTTCCAAATCTCCATTGTTCTTTTTCAACAAGTAGAAAGCAGAAGAAATGGCATGCGCCTCATTGAGGTGATATACTTCTGGATTGAATCCCAATTCATCCACCAATTTAGCACCACCCACTCCCAATAAAATAAATTGAGCAACCTTGGTTGCCACGTTGGCATCATATAAACGGTGAGTAATAGTTTGAGACACATAATCATTCTCCGGACAATCGGTACTCAACAAAAAAAGTGGGGCTGAATTAAATGTAGAAGGATTTAGATAAAAAACCTTCACCCAAACCGGTGCATCATGTATTGGAATTTGAAATTTGATGCCGGTATCTTCCAAGAAATTATAAATTTTTTCATTCCATTGCACTTGCAA
>JBFYPP010000239.1:0-3318 GCA_041303255.1 Chitinophagia bacterium
GAGTTATTTCCAGAAAAAAGATAATGGACGAAGGCTACATTAAATACCAATGCAACTGGATAAAAGCGGATGTTATCCACCCTCAACAAATAGAAGAAATCAACAAATGCAGAACACTTCTTTTTGACGAGGGATACATCGGTATGTATGAAAATGGAATTGGGTTTGGAAACATCAGTATCCGGGTGGATGAAAACTTATTTTTGGTTTCAGGATCAGCGACTGGCGGTATCCGAGAGTTAACTGCTGAACATTATGCATGGGTGACGGATTACAATTTTGCATTAAACCAGTTAACCTGCAAGGGAATGACAATGGCATCCTCTGAATCCTTAACACATGCCGCTATTTATGCCTGCTCTAAGGAAACCAATGCGGTTATACATGTCCACCACAAAGAAAAATGGACAAGCTTATTGCACCAGGCTGCGACCACCAATACATCAATTCCTTATGGCACACCAGAAATGGCCTATGCCATCCAGGATTTAATAGTAAAAAACAAGATTGGCGCTCATAAGATTATTGCAATGGGCGGACATGAAGAAGGGTTGATTTCTTTTGGTAGAACACTCGAAGAAGCCGCATTGACAATTTTAAGGAATTAAAACATTCATTGTATCTTTCCGCTGATTTTGGTTAACAATAACCATTGTCGAATGTTAAATTAAAATTTACCATGAAGAAATTTATTACACCGCTATTATTGGTCACCTTTTTGATGGGTTGTGAGTCGAAAAAAACGGATCTGCCTACAGTAGCTTTCATAGACGCATTTCAAGACAATACCATTGCAAAAGCCAGAGAAGGATTTTTTGCTGCACTTACCGAAAATGGATTTGATGAAAAAAAGGGAACCCTCCAAGTAATCTACCGCAATGCACAGGGTGATATTCCAACCCTCACACAGATTACAAAATACATGGTTTCACAAAAGCCAACCTTGATTGCTACTTGCCCAACACTTGCGTCCATCACAGCTGTTCAAAACATCAAAGACATTCCCATCTTCATGATGGTTTCAGAAACAGTAGAGCGCCTGCAAGTAAAAAGTAAATTGGATGGCTATCCCAAAAACCTGTTTGGTGTTGGAGAAACATTGGCTTATGTAGATACTTCCGTAAGCTTGATTCCAAAGCTCATTAAACCCAAAGGGAAAAGAATACGCATTGGACTTGTATTCAATCAATCTGAGCCCCAATCTGTACAAGCACTAGAAGAGATTAGAAAAATTGCAACCTCCAACAACATGGATATTGTGGCATTACCAGTAAATGCATCCGCTGAAGTATTATTGGTTACACAGTCGTTGCTCTCAAAAAACATTGATGTCTTTTTTGCTAACCCAGACAATACCATTTTTGCATCATTTGAATCTATACTCAAAGCCTGTGAAGCGAAAAATGTACCCATCATGACCAGCGAAGCAGGTTTGGTTTCAAGAGGTGCACTCGCAGCTTATGGTCCAGATATGTACGAATGGGGCTACCAGTCTGGTTTACAAGCAGTACAATTATTAAAGACAGGAAGTACAGAAGGCATTGCACCAGCGTTGGTTAAAATCAGAAACAGGGTCTACAATCCTGCAATGGCAAAAAAATACAACATCACTATACCAGAAGGATATAAGCCACTTTAATGACCGCATTCTATCTCACCGCACTGCAAATGGCATTATGCCTTGGTCCAATGGCCATGGGAATTTTCATATCCATGAAAGTCTTTAATATTCCAGACATCACCACCGATGGTAGTTATACCTTAGGCGCAACGGTGACTGCGGTATTGCTGACTGCCAGTACCCCTGTATGGATAGCACTTCCCATCAGTATATTGGCGGGCGCGTTGGCCGGCACTTTCACCGGACTCATCCACACTAAATTGGGTATTGATGCATTGCTTTCCGGTATTCTGGTTATGACGGCTATGTATTCTGTCAACCTCATGATCTTGGGTCGATCCAATATTCCATTGATTGATATCGATTCTATTTTTAATAAACTCCCTTTTTCACCAGTCGAACAATACAACGAATTGTTGGTGGCATTTTTGTTTGTCGCGGTTCTCCTCTCACTAATTATTTATTTACTAAGAACAGATTTTGGTATTGCCATGCGTGCGACAGGCAACAATCCAATCATGACCAAGGCCATGGGCGTGAACAATGATCGTATAAAAATTATTGGCTTGGCCATGTCGAACGGGTTGACTGCCACCAGTGGATTTTTGGTTTCACAATACCAGGGATTTACGGATATCAACATGGGGATTGGTATTGTGATAACGGGACTAGGATCTGTATTGATTGCGGATACCATAAAAAACTGGACCGGCATCAGAAAAATTGGAAAACAAATCATGTTGGTTGTAATTGGATGTATCGTATTCCAAGCTGTATTGGCATTTACTTTATCAATTGGCATTGATCCAAATTTGCTAAAAATGGTGACCGCCCTATTTGTGTTGTTCATAGTAGCATTGCCAAGAATCAGCAAATCTTTTGCCAAAAAATAAGTATGATCCACATCCAGAACATATCAAAAATTTACAACAAAGGAAATGAAGACGAAGTGTCTGCACTCAAAGATGTTTCTATCGAAATTCCCCAAGGTGAATTTGTTGTAATTATTGGTACCAACGGAAGTGGAAAATCGACCATGCTCAACCTGTTGCTTGGCACACAAACACCAACACATGGAAATATTCTTGTAAACAACAACGATATTACTGCATTGCCAGAATACAAAAGAAGCAAATGGATTTCGATGGTGTTTCAAAATCCGGCACATGGTACTGCTCCGGAATTGAGCATTTTAGAAAATTTCAGGTTGGCTTCCCTTCGTGCTGGGAAGAAAAAATTAAGCATTGGTATCAACGATGATTTTCGCAAAACCGTTGAAGAGAAAGTCGCCAGTCTAAGAATGGGACTAGAAAAGAAATTAGAACAACCCATGGGAAGTCTTTCTGGTGGGCAACGCCAGGCCCTCACCTTGTTAATGGGTGTCATGGACAAAACAGATATCCTTTTGATGGACGAACCAACAGCAGCACTAGATCCCAAATCATCGCAAGTGGTTATGCAACTGGCAGATAAAATCAACAAAGAATTGGGAATCACCATTGTGCTGGTTACCCACAGCATGAAAGATGCATTACAATATGGCAATAGGCTATTGATGTTTCACGGTGGAGGTATTATGCGCGACCTTATTAGTACAGACAAATCACAATTGCAATTAAGCCAGGTACAAGAGTGGTTCAGCTGATTTTACATTCCCAATTAAACAAAAGTTTTTCTTGTTTTTGACATCTAATCGT
>JBFYPP010000240.1:0-3312 GCA_041303255.1 Chitinophagia bacterium
GATCATTTGGCTGCTGATGGCGGTGGTGGTGGTGTTTCGGGATTAATTTATCATATTCAGGATAAAAAGGCAGTCAACATTTTTATTAACGGCAAGCCATTGGACGAGAACAAGCAATATTGGATGGCCAACTCAGACTATGCAGTTGATGGTGGCGGTGGTTTTAATGGGTTTAAGCAAATGGAGCAAAACAGGACCAATTACTTACAGCGGGACGCAATTTTAGACTATTGCAAAATGCATCAAGTGAATGGTAAGCCATTGGTGGTGGAACACCCAAAAAGGATAACAAAATGAACAGGAGGAAATTTATAACGGAAACAAGCCTTACGGCAACTGCGCTGTTTGTAGGAGGAAAGGTGAGCGCAAATGAGGCGGTTGGGGGACCTAGGTTGACAATATTGCATACCAATGATGTGCACAGCAGGTTGGATCCTTTTCCGATGGACGGTTCCCGAAATGCTGGTCAGGGTGGTATTGCAGCAAGGGCGGCATTAATTAATAAAATCAGGCAAGAAGAAGATCATGTGTTGTTGTTGGATGCAGGTGATATATTTCAGGGAACGCCTTATTTCAACATTTTTAAAGGAGAGCCAGAGTTGAAGTCCATGCGCATGATGGGCTATGACGCAGTGATCATGGGCAACCATGATTTTGATGCGGGGCTAGAAAATTTTGCAGAGAAAATGACTACACATGGAAAAATGCCCGTTTTGATGTGCAATTATGGATTTGAGGGAACGGCAATGGAGAGCATCAATCAGCCTTATAAGGTGTTTAGAAAAGGGGGATTGAAAATCGGGGTGTTGGGCGTTGGAATTGAGTTAGCTGGACTGGTTCCAGAACAATTGTATGGCAAAACCATTTACCAAGACCCTTTGCGAAATGCAGTTGAAAATGCTGAACTGTTAAAAGCGAAACACAAATGCGACTTGGTCATTTGCTTATCGCATTTGGGTGATCGATATGCCGATAAAAAAGTAAGTGATGAGGTATTGGCCAAAGAATCAAGTAACATAGATTTGATTATCGGGGGGCATACCCACCGTTTCTTTGACAAACCAAGGGAATATACCAATAAATCCGGTAAACAAGTGTTTGTGAACCAAGTGGGTTGGGGCGGTCTACAATTGGGCAGGTTGGATTACGAATTCAGCGGTGGAAGGCCCAAAAAATTAGACAAATCGCAATCCAATTTGGTATTGGAAAATATTGTAGAATAAAAAATTTTTTTATTTGAAAACTGAATCTATATTCGCCATCCTACTCGTTTTGTAAATTAATAGATATGTGGATAACTGAATTGAAAACGAAGGAAGATTAGATAGACCCTTAAGTAAACAACAAGATATAAAAGTTGAGAGGCAGGTGTCAATTAGGTAGGTGTTCATCTCTTGTAAATTGTTGCAATCTGGAATCAATTTGATCTGGATGATTTTTTAAATTAAAGCCTAAACTGTCCCTGACTAATGGAGAAACCTTTTGAAAAAATTTGGAATAATTGTTTAGCGATCATTAAAGACATAGTGGAGTGGCAGCACTTCAAAACTTGGTTCGAACCGATCAAGCCGGTGGGGATTAAAGACAATGTTTTAACCATCCAAGTTCCAAGTCAATTTTTTTACGAATACATTGAAGAGCATTATATTAACCTGCTAGCCAAAACGCTTAAGCGTGAATTGGGCAAAGAAGCAAGGTTAGAATACAGAATCATGGTAGACAGTGGAAATGGGAAGTCGAAGCCCCTAACCATGGATGTAAGCGGACAATCATTTAAGAGTTATTCGAACAACGAAATGGATTTTCCATTGGTGATCAATAACCATGTAAAAAATCCATTTGTGATTCCTGGTCTGAAGAAAATGCAGATCGATTCACAATTGAATCCTATTTATACTTTCGATGCTTTTGTAGAAGGTGATTGTAACCGTGTAGCACGCAGGGCAGGTAAGACTGTCGCGGAAAAGCCAGGTGGAACTTCTTTCAATCCTTTGGTGGTATATGGTGGAGTAGGTTTAGGCAAAACGCATTTGGTGCAAGCCATAGGAAATGATGTAAAGAGACTTCATCCGAACAAAGTGGTTTTGTATGTGAGTTCAGAAAAATTCATCAATCAGTTCCAAGACCACAGCAGGAACAATGCAATAAATGATTTCATCCATTTTTATCAACTCATCGATGTTTTGATTTTGGATGATGTACAGTTCTTTAATAGAGCGGAAAAAACACAGGATGCCTTCTTCGCCATTTTCAATCACTTGCACCAATCGGGTAAGCAATTGATTTTGAGTTCGGACAAGCCGCCAAAGGATTTGGAAGGTTTGCAAGAACGTTTGTTGAGCAGGTTCAGGTGGGGACTCAGTGCAGATTTGCAGGTGCCGGACTATGAGACCAGAATTGAGATTTTGGAAAAGAAGATGAAGAAAGATGGTCTTGACCTCCCTAAAGACGTAGTTAAATACATTGCTTACAATATTCAGAACAATGTTAGGGAACTAGAAGGTGCTTTAATTTCTTTATTGGCACAGTCCTCTCTAAATAAGCGTGAGATTGACCTTGATTTAGCGAAGAAAGTATTGAGGAATTTCATCAAGACCTCTTCTAAAGAAATCACGATTGATACTATTCAGAAAATGGTTTGTGAGTTTTTTGATTTACCATACGATAGGTTGTTGCAGAAGACCAGGAAGCGTGAGATTGTGCAGGCCCGTCAAATAACGATGTATTTGTCAAAAATTTTCACCAAAAACTCACTCAAGACCATTGGAGAGCATTTTGGAGGAAGAGACCATACCACAGTCATTCACTCTTGTCAGACAGTAAAAGACCTTATGGATACAGACAACATGTTCCGTGAGAGTGTAATGGAGCTTCAGCAGAAAGTGCAGCTTGCTGCTATGTAATCTTATTCAACATTAGTTGCATAAATCTTTTGGGGATTGCTTAGTCTTTAGTAATTTTGCCATCCCTGAAACATTAGGTTTCAGACGGTGGGGTGGATGAGTGGCTGAAATCAGTAGTTTGCTAAACTGCCGTACGGGTAACTCTGTACCGCGGGTTCGAATCCCGCCCCCACCGCAGTTAAAAATAGTTCTTGGTGCTTATTTTAATTGGTGCCTAGATAAGTTCGGGAAGTAGCGCAGGCCGGTAGCGCACCTGGTTTGGGACCAGGGGGTCGCAGGTTCGAATCCTGTCTTCCCGACGAAGATGAAAATAGCCCTTATAAAGCACTGATTATCAGTTAGTTTTATGAGGGCTTTTTCTTTAATATCAAAACATAACCCATACCATAACCAATTTAGGATTTAATTG
>JBFYPP010000241.1:0-3307 GCA_041303255.1 Chitinophagia bacterium
CGTAATGATGGTTGCAGCAGTTTCGTAGAAAAGGTATTGTTCTCCTTCTCCCATCAATGTTCCTGTAAGACTGTAAACAAAGGCAGCAGTTGCTCCAATTGCAATCAGTACATTCATGTTGGGCATCTTGTTCTTTAAACTGATCCATGCACTTTTTCCAAAGAAGGACATGCCAACTAAATATACTGGTAAACAGAGTGCCAGTTGAATCCAGGGATTCATTAACCAATGAATGTGAATCCACTTCTCCAGCATATGCAACATGAGAACCAAGGTAAATGGTACACAAAAGAGGAGTCTGTTGCGTTGGTTGGAAAAGAAAGGTTGTTTTATTTTAACATCTCCATTTTGTTGGTCCACTACATAATAACCTAAGTCGTTAATGCCTTTGGCAAGTTCTTCGGATGGTTGGCCTTCCACAATTTCAAAAGTTACTTCTGCATCAATAGGGTTGACCCTGATGTTTTGCATGCCTTTTTTATCGAGGTATTTGTTGATGGTTAGTGCACAGTTTGCACAGGTCATTCCCTCAACTTTCCATTTTACGGTTTCCATGCAACAAATTTACTGATTAATTTATCTTTGTATGGTTATGGAGTGGATGAGCAGATTATACGGTATTGCAGATTTATCAAAAATTGCAAAGGAATTGGCGGAGATCATCCGCCAATTTAGGGTAGTTACGTTCACCGGTAACCTCGGAGCGGGAAAAACAACTTTGATAAAGATGTTGTGCGTGCATTTGGGTGTGAAAGAAACTGTGAGTAGTCCCACTTTTTCTCTGGTAAACCAGTATTCCACTCAGGGTACGGAAGTGGGTGATGTTTTATTTCACATCGATTTATACCGCTTAAACAGTGAGGAAGAAGCATTTGATGCAGGAATTGAAGAGCACTTATTTAGCGGACATCTTTGTCTGGTTGAATGGCCAGAAAAAGCGATTGAAATCATTCCTGTCAATGCACTTCGGGTAGAAATTACAACACAAGACCATGAGCAACGTCATATCCGGGTAGTTTCAGGAGAAAATTGATTAACTTGTATCAGAATTGACCAATGGCAATAAGGAAACCTTTTATCAGCTCCAGCATCAGTTATGAACCTTTGGAGGAAACGCTTGATATAAAGCCTTCATCTTCCTCTCTACGCATAGCCATTCCTAAAGAAAATGCCTTTCAAGAAAATAGAATTGCACTTACACCAGATGCAGTAGGTGTCTTGGTAAATAATGGACATACTGTAGTTGTAGAACACAGAGCCGGTGAAGCAGCCCATTTTTCAGATAAAGATTATGCTGAGGCAGGTGCAGAGATTGCTCAGGATAAAAAAGAAGTCTTTACAAATGATTTGATTATCAAATCGGCTCCTGTATCCGATGAGGAACTTCCATTGTTATCGGTTGGTCAGACCATCATTTCTCCCATTCATCTTCCAGTGATGAAAACGCATATATTGGAAAAAATGATGGAGAAAAAGATAACGGCTCTTTCATTTGAAAATCTAAAGGATGAGTCTGGGCACAATCCCATTGTAAGAAGCATGAGCGAAATTGCTGGAAGCGCTGTTATGTTGATAGCCGGTCAATACCTCAGTAGTGCGAACAGTGGTAAGGGTGCTTTACTGGGAGGTATTTCTGGAATTCCTCCTACAAAAGTAGTTATCATTGGTGCGGGTATTGTGGGTGAATATGCGGCCAGGACTGCCTTAGCGATGGGTGCGAGTGTGAAAGTATTCGACAACAATATCTATAAACTAAAGCGGTTACAAAACAACATGGGTGTTAGGGTGTGGACGGCCCTAATAGAGCCGAAAATACTCGCAAAACAACTGAAGACCTGTGATGTTGCTGTTGGCGCGCTTACATCAACCAGTGGAAGAACGCCTGTTGTTGCATCAGAAGAAATGGTTTCACAGATGCGTCCAGGGAGTGTAATAGTAGATGTGAGTATAGACAGGGGAGGATGTTTTGAAACCTCTGAAGTTACTTCTCACGACAAACCTGTAGTAACAAAATTTGGTATTATACATTATGGAGTTCCAAATATTCCTTCTGGTTTTGCGAGAACAGCATCTCAAGCCATTAGTAATGTACTTATGCCCCTGTTATTAAAGATAGGAGATGAAGGCGGACTAGAAGAATTGATATGGCACCAAATAAACATCAGAAATGGTGTTTATCTTTTCAAAGGGTCCCTAACCAATTTTCATTTGAGTCAAAGATTCAATTTAAAGTACACCGATCTTAACCTGCTGATTGCAAGTCAGCGTTAACCAAAACAAACAATGAAAGCGATCATTCCCGTAGCCGGTGCCGGCACCAAGCTTAGACCGCATACCTATACACAACCTAAAGCCCTCATTCCATTAGCAGGAAAAACAATTTTAAGCATCATCATTGATCAATTGGCTGAAGCGGGCGTAAAAGATTTTATTCTCGTGGTTGGTTATTTGGGTGATAAAATCATGGATTATGCCAAGGCAAAATATCCTCATTTAAATATTACCATCATTTATCAAAATGAGAGAAAAGGATTGGGGCATGCTATTTACCTCTGTAAGGAAATAGTTGGTGAAGACGAGGTATTAATTGCTTTGGGCGACACCATTTGCGAGTTCAATGTGGAGTCTCTTTTACAGTCGACTGGATCTGTTTTGTGTGTAAAAAAAGTAGACGATCCCCGTGATTTTGGCGTTGCAGAAACAGATGAAAGCGGGCATGTTACCAAACTGGTTGAAAAACCACAAATTCCAAGAACCAACAGCGCTTTGGTGGGAATTTATAAAATTGTAGAAACAGAACTGTTATTCAAATGCATCGAACAGTTGATGCCAAAAGCTATTGCAGATGAAGGGGAGATGGGTTTAACACCTGCACTTGATTGTATGGTTAATGGGGGAGCTTCATTTACTACCATGAAAGTGGCCAATTGGTTTGATTGTGGCAAGAAAGAAACCCTGCTGGAGAGCAACGCTACGTTGTTAAAAAAATGGGGAGGTGAGATTTCCAATGCCGAAGGATATGAGAACACCATCATCATACCACCGGTTAGTATAGCTCCTGGTTGTGAGATTCATAATTCAGTAATTGGTCCAAATGTTACCATTGGAGAGAAATCCATCATCAGTTATTCTGTTGTAAAGGAGTCCATTGTAGGGTCATTTACAAAATTATATGATGTTGTTTTACACGACTCTCTGATTGGCTCTGATACGGTTATTAAGGGAGAAACCAGAACGCTAAATATTGGCGACAATACCGAGATTGACCTTGGTTAATTGCTTAGTTTAATTTCCCTACCATTTCTGA
>JBFYPP010000242.1:0-3292 GCA_041303255.1 Chitinophagia bacterium
TTTACCAATCAGTTCTTCAATGTGCACTGGTTCGTAACCAAGGTATTTCGCACTGAGTTGATCCATTCCTCTTTTTCCTTCAGGATCAATTACGTAGTGGGCAAGCATGGTGTCGAAAATTTCACCTTCCAATTCAATACCATGGTTTTTTAAAATCAACAAATCGTATTTGATGTTTTGTCCAATCCATTTTTTTGAAACATCACTGAACAATACATGAAATCTTTTTAGTAATTCAAGGGTTTGAATGCGGTCATTACTACAAGGCACATAGCTTGCGGTTCCTGGCTTCGTAGAAAAACTCAATCCTACTAGTTCTGCTTGATATACATCTAGGCTTGTTGTTTCTGTATCAAAACAAATTTCCTGCTCGCTAGAAAGTGTCTTAATTAGTACATTAATTTTTTCTGGGGTATCAATTAATTCATAGTGGTGTGGTGTGTTGTGGATGTTTTTTTCAATTAATGGTTCACTATTTTCAGACGTTTCCACCTCAATGTTTACATCAGTATTTGAAACCGTTGTTCCAGCGCCGCCAAATAAATCACCTTGGACGGTAGTGCCCGTTTTTTCAGGGGGACCAGCTACGGGGATATCTGCCCCAAGAATTCGTTTGCCAATGGCCCTGAACTCAAGATCAATAAAAACTTCTTTGAGCGCCTCTTTATTGGGTTCTTTTACTCTGAAATTTTCTGCATGGAATTCGACCGGTACTGTTGTGATAATTGTGGCTAATTTCTTGCTCATGATAGCGAGCTCTTTACCCTGACGCACTTTCTCTCCCAAAGCACCTTTTAGCTTATCTGCATTTTCTAACACATTTTCTAGACTACCATATTCTGCTAATAATTTAGCTGCAGTCTTTTCTCCTACACCGGGGATACCAGGAATATTATCTACAGCATCACCCATCATCCCAAGTATGTCTATGACCTGTGAAACATTTTCTATACCCCATTTCTCGCATACTTCTTTCGGACCAATGATTTCAAAATCACCACCTTGGTAAGGCGGTTTAAATATTTTGATGTTGTCACTTACAAGCTGACCGTAATCCTTATCAGGTGTAACCATGTATACATCGTATCCTTCTTTTTCTGCCTGTTTTGCTAAAGTGCCAATCACATCATCTGCCTCAAATCCATCTGTCTCTATAATTGGAATATTTAAACCTTCGATAATCTTTTTAATGTCTGGAATGGAAGCCAATAAATCTTCAGGTGCCTCTTGACGGTTGGCTTTGTAATCTGCATAATCAGTATGTCTTTCAGTTGGTGCTGCTGTATCAAAACACACAGCCATGTGTGTAGGCTTCTGTTTGTTTAACAAGTCTATCAATGCATTGGTAAAACCAAATTGCGCGTTTGTGTTTTTCCCTTTGCTGGTGATTCTTGGACTCCTGATTAATGCATAATAAGCACGGAATATGAGTGCAAAGGCATCGAGTAGGAATAGCTTTTTTTCCATGGGGCAAAGATAGTGAATAGGGAATAGGGAACAGGGAATAGGGAATAGTGAATAGTGAATAGGGAACAGGGATTAGTGAACAGCCTTCCTGCCATGCCTATCTTCGATAGGTAAACCTTCGGCAGATAAACTAATAGGACTTAGCAGTAACTGTAAATCAATGTCAGGATTAATTAATTAACCTGTAAACTTTTTTTAGGACGAGTCACTCCTCCCTGTTCCCTAATCCCTATTCCCTGTTCCCTGTTCCCTTCTCCCTAGTATATAAGGCAACATCTTCCTCCAGGTAGGCCAATCGTGGTGGATGTCATCTCCCCAGATGTCAATTACATGCGGAATTGATTTACTGTGTAGTATACCAGAAAATCTCCTGTTGGCTTCCGGATCTTCATGGGAACCACTTCCGGTTGCAATAATGATCTTGCCGTTGCGTATTTTTTCCAGCGTGTCGTGTTCGTGTAAGTTGGGGATATAATGGGTAGGAGAATTAAAATACACTTGTTCTTCGTAAAAACCGTCTGTGTATTCCATGAGGTCATATACCCCACTCATGGCAATTACACCATTGATTAGGTCTGGTCTTTTTAAAAAAAGATTCATTGAATGAAATGCACCAAAAGAGGCTCCACAGGTAATGATGTTTGTATCTGCCGAGGTCATATTTTTTATAAAAGGCACCACCTCATGAAAAATGTAATTATTGAATTGGTTGTGACGAATGGCTTTGTGGGGTCCTTCCATCTGTTTGTTCATCCAACTTTCTGTGTTGATGCTGTTGACTGAAAACACTTTGATTTTGCCTTCGTTGATAAAAGGTGCCAGTGCATTTATCAATTCAAATCTTTCGTATTCTAAATAGTCGGCAGCAGCGGTGGGAATCATCAACAAGGCTTGTCCGTAATGTCCATATACTGCGATGGGCATTTCTTTATTAAGCGCTGGACTATACCACTTGTGAATCTCTCTTACCATAACATCAAGGTACTATTTTTAGAATTCCTCTCATCACAGAAGCATGTCCAGGATACGTGCATAGAAACACATACTCACCCGGTTTAGTGGGTGCAGTGAAATAGATGGATTCACTGCTATCGGGTTCCAACAATGCAGTGTGGAAAAGCACCTTTGGTGAATTGGGCACATAATTCATTTCTGAACCTTTAAGCCCCAGATTCAACGCCAAGTTTCCAACCTCGTCTCCTGTACCTGGCAATACCACTACAACGTTGTGCGTCATGTCGTCGTTGTTGTTGAATACCAACCTGATTTTTGATCCTGCTTTTACTTCAAACATGCTTATGTCGTATTTCAAACCAGGCTTTGTCCCTATTTTCAATACTTTGTCTGGTTGCTTCCAATCTGCAGGCATGGTCAATTGTCTTTTTTTTGTAGGAGCTGCAGGCTTTGTTGGCGCTGCGTTTGAAGCAGCGTGGTTCATTCCTACATGTTGTTTTACTCTTTGGTCATCTTTTAAAACGGTTTTGTTTCCTTCAGGAATATTATTCATGGTATAGTAGGCAAAATCATGTAGTAGAGGCTTTTTTTCTGTAGATACCAATTCTTTTACTTTGATTTCATGGATATGGCCTTCTATCAAACTGTCTAATACAAGCTTTACTTTTCTGCCATCATCGGAAGGTACAATACCAATAATTTTTCTATTTCTGTTGTTGATAATGGGACTACCATAATGGTGATGGTACATGTAAGTGAAACTGTTGATGGAATAATGCATTGGGTTTTTCAATTTTGCAGCATCCACAGGCATGGTGAATTCTATTTCAAAACCATCCGGCAATGCTTTGATGTCTTTCATTTCAAATGG
>JBFYPP010000243.1:0-3287 GCA_041303255.1 Chitinophagia bacterium
CGCCTGTTACTGTTCCATCAGCACCAACAAATCTTGTAGCAACACCTGGAAACGGTCAGCTTGTGATCAGCTTTACGGCTGGATCGGATGGTGGTAGTGCGATTACGAACTATGAATATTCTACCGATGGTGGTCAGACTTGGGCTGCCCTAGATCCAGCTGATGGTACATCACCTGTTACGATTCCTGGTTTAACCAATGGAACTTCCTATACAGTTGAGCTTCGTGCTGTCAATGCTGTTGGAGAGAGTGTTGCAAGTGAACCAGTTACTGCAACGCCTGTTTCGCCAATTAAAGATTGGTATGTTGATGCAGATGGTGATGGTTATGTTGGTGAAGCAATCCCTCAAAGTGAACGTCCTGCTGGTGGTTATTTGCTTGAGGAACTGGCAGGTGCAAATAAACAGATAGGTGATTGCGATGACACCAAAGCTGCAATAAATCCAACAACAATATGGTATTTGGATGCTGATGGTGACGGCTATCACAAAGGAAATGGAATAACAGGTTGTATAAGTCCAGGAGCAAATTATATTAGTTCAACATTAGGAATTGACTGTAATGATGCAGATGCAAATAAGCGTTCAACATTTGGTTTCTATCTTGATAGTGATAAAGATGGCTTTGGATCTGGAAAGTTGGTGAACATTTGTGCATTTGATGCAAACACACCACCTGTTGGTTATAGTACGAACAATACCGATTGTGCTCCAAAAGATGCTAGAAAGTGGAGATCTACATTGTTATACATTGATGCTGATAGTGATGGCTATACTTCTGGCTCTAAAGTTATCTGTTATGGCGCTTCAATTCCTGCTGGATACAGAGCTGTTGAAAATGGAAAGGATTGTAATGATAAGAATGCAAATATTAATCCTGGTAAAACAGAAATCTGTGACAATAAAATTGATGACGACTGTGATGGATTGATAGATGAGAATTGTACTGTTGTTTGTAATTTTTCTACCTTATCTCAAGATTCATGGGCGAACAAATTAAATGCCACAAAGCTTGCTAGTTTGTTCAGCAGTAAATTTCCAACTGGTTTAACAATTGGAGGTACAGGAAATAAAAAGTTCTCCATCAGGTTTACTACAGCGTCTTCGGTAGCTGCTTTCTTACCAAATGCAGGAACTGCAGGTGTACTTAGTAAGTCGTTTTCTAACCCTACGAAGACTTCGGTAAAGAATATTTTTGCAGGACATTTGGTTGCACTAACATTAAATATTGCTGCAAATCCAGGATTTGGGAATGCAGTAATTAACCGTGGTCCTTTTGTTGGTAAAACTGTGAGTTGGTTATTAGCAGAAGCTAACAAAGCAATATCGTCCTCAGCACCTGGAAGGGGTAGGACAGGTTCTAGCACGATAGCAAGTCCAAGCACCCCGAGTCAACCTTCTCTAGCTCAGTTTGCTGATGCATGTAAAGATGTGAACCTAAGTTTCCAATCTGCATCTACAGGTTACGTTTTGTGTTCTAATCCAATTATAACAACAAAAGCTCCTGGTGCAAACAGCATCTTGGTTGAGGCCGGTGCAAATTTATCTTCACCATCAACAAGTGAAATAAGAATTGAAGCTTATCCTAATCCATCTACTAATTTCTTTGTGATCAAGAACAATAGTTCATTCCCTGTTGAAATCAGGATGATTAACAATACAGGTCAGGTGATGGAATCCAAATTAATCTTGCAAGCAGGTGAGCGCAAGCAAGTTGGTTATGGGTATAGGCCAGGTATCTATCTTGTTGAGGCTATAGGTGAAGGTGGAAGAACAATTCAGAAGCTTATCAAGCAATAAGAGTAAGCAATGAATATTTTTTAGCACTCAGTTAGTCTTTATCATAAAAAAAAGTGGCGGATTTTATATCCGCCCTTTTTATTTTATTGAGTTCATGAAATTAAATTTCTTTAATAATTTTTGCAGGAACGCCACCAACAATCGTATTGGCTGGAACATCTTTATTAACCACTGCTCCCGCTGCTACTATTGAATTTTCACCAATGGTTACACCTGGTAGAATAGTAGCTCCTGCTCCGATCCAAGCGTTCTTTTTTATATGAATTGTGTGTAAAATCAGCGATTTTCTTTGAGTTGGATCTATGGGGTGATTTTCAGTGATTAAATTGACTTTCGGTCCAATTAGTACATTGTCTTCAATGGTAATTCCACCCAAATCTAAAAACGAACATCCATGGTTGATGAAAACATGGTTTCCAATTGTAATGTGCTTTCCAAAATTGGTATGAAAAGGCGTGAAAACCGTAGTACTCTGGTCAATCGTTTTTCCAATTATTGCAGATAGTCGCTCTCTTATTTCTGCTGTATTTGAGGAGCCGTTCAATTGTACTGAGGCAGCTATGGTTTCATTTACAATTTCATAGACCTTTGAAAATTCATCAGTCGTTGTTTCAATCAACCCACCGGAAAGCATTTTTTCGAAGATGTTCATAACGCAATTTTTTTAGCCCTGACAAATTAGGTTAACTCAAACAATGGATGCTAAATAGTATCAAATAAGTCAAAAAAGTAAAATATTTAATACAAAATGTAAAATAAACTATACATATCTTTAATATGTTTACTTTACTTTGGTTTTTCATCATCCGGTTTACTTGGTTGAAAAACAAAATCAACAAATTGTAGCGTCATGAAGAATAGCATCAAAGTAGAAAGAGCCAAGAAAAATATTACGCAAGCTGAATTGGCAGGGTTAATAAAAGTAAGTCGACAAACCATTAATGCGATGGAGCTGGGAAAATATGTACCATCCACAGTATTGGCATTGCGATTGGCAAAAATATTTGAAGTGGAGGTAGAGCAGCTTTTTCAATTAGAAGAATCGGATTGGATATAAGCAGTAATTATTTATTTCTTATTGCACACATAAAGACGAAATTCTTTCAACTTCAATTTTTCGTAAATTGTAAAAAAAAGACATCTTGAAAAAAGCATTCTTTAAAAACAGCAGTTCTATTTATTTGTTATTTCTTTCATTTGGTTTTATTCAGACAAATGAAACTTTTGCCGCTGATACTTTATTTGTTACTTCTCCTTCAAAGAATATAAGAGTAGGTATATGGCAGGATGCTCAACTGAATTATGCTGTCTGGCATGATCAACGCATGATTATTTCACCCTCTTTAATTGATATGCAGGTAGAAGGTAAGGGTACAATGGCCAACGAGAAAAACAAGATTCTTAGTCATCGTATAACACAAGTAATTTCAACAATTGATGTTCCCGTTCCAGAAAAACGGAAGCAGATAAAAGACCACTATCACCAAC
>JBFYPP010000244.1:0-3268 GCA_041303255.1 Chitinophagia bacterium
ACTAGAAAAGGGATTTCCTATGCTCTGAAATGAGAACTCATAGGTGCGCCAAAAATCATATGTCCCCTTATCTATATTACAGAGCTTGATGGTAACCGTATCGCCTCTTTTGAAATTACTAAGACTGTCAGCAAATTCTACATTCTTATCAAAACCTTTGTCAATTTGAACAGTATATGTTGATCCATCAACAATTTGGTCATCAAAAACACTATTAATACCTGGTAAAAATGGTTCTTGTCCTTTTTTGGTGAAATAGCGAATATAATCTCCGAAACCTACCCTATCCGTTCCTTTGAACATCACCCTTACATCATTGGTATCTTCAGCAAACGGAATTTTTTCCCACCACAGAGAATCAATTCTCCTTGTTATTTCTGGAATAGTAGTAGTAGCCGTATATACTTCGCCCAAGACTTCAATAGTAATGGTGTACTTGGTATTAATTTTACCTCTAAAGAACAGTGCAGACCCAGATGTAGTATAGAAAAAAACTTTGCTTGTATTTCTTACTATTGAATCTTCTGTTAGAATAACTTCCGAAGTTCCATCTCCTACTTTAATGAGGGCATTTCTTACCAGGGATGCGGTTAGTACTTGTGGATTGATTTTGCTGAAAAAATCTAAACTCTTGGAAAGAAAAACAACTGGAGCTTGACCATTTTCAATGGTAGCATCAACCACCAATTTAGTTTGACTTGGATCTAATTTTATGTTGATGTCCTTTTCGCATGAAACCAGAAAAAGAAAAAAGACTGAAATAAGGTACCTCATGAATTATAAACAACTAAGACGAAAAACAGTTTAAAAAAAAACCCCACTTAAAAAGTGGGGTTATGGTAACTTATTAACCTAAATATGCTTTCAGCGCATTGCTGTATCTTGCTTTTTGAAGACGTTTAATCGCCCTTTCCTTAATCTGACGAATACGTTCTTTAGTAAGATCATATTTTTGTCCGATTTGCTCAATGGTAACTCCATTTTCGCCATCCAATCCAAAATAGGCGTTAACGATTTCCGCTTCACGTGGACTCAATGATTTGAGTACTCTTCTGATTTCAGCACGTAATGAATCTTTCATTACATCCTCATCAGTATCGTCTCCACCTTCTAACAAATCACCCATGGCTACATCTTCAGCTTCATGTACTGGAGCATCCAATGAAGTATGACGGGTATTGCTTTGGAAAATATTGTTGATTTCAGTCTCACTCATTTCCAAGATTTCTGCCAACTCTTCAGTAGATGGCTCTCTTTCATGCTCTTGCTCAAAAGCCATATAGGCTTTGTTTGCTTTATTGTAGGTACCAATCTTGTTTTGTGGAAGGCGAACCAAACGACCTTGCTCAGCCAAAGCTTGCAAAATAGATTGACGGATCCACCATACTGCGTAAGAAATGAATTTGAAACCTTTTGTTTCATCAAATCTTTGTGCAGCTTTGATCAAACCAAGGTTTCCCTCGTTAATCAAATCACTCAAAGAAAGACCTTGGTGTTGATATTGTTTTGCAACCGATACAACGAAACGTAAGTTGGCTTGAACCAACTTGTCTAAAGAACGTTGATCATTCATCTTGATACGCTGTGCGAGGATCGTTTCCTCTTCTGGCGTAATCATAGATATTTTAGAAATTTCCTGTAGATACTTTTCTACCGCTTGAGAGTCACGGTTTGTAATTTGCGTAGCGATCTTTAATTGCCTCATAATCTAATGGGTTCTGTCTAAGTAAGACAGTTTAAAATGGTTGAAAGGTGCTAAGAAAATGTTATTTCCAAAGGGTGATTACGGTTTTGCAAAGGTAACCGTCCTTTCGCACAAATCATAGTTATTAACAAAAAAATTGATCTGTTTTTACCCACTTTAAACAAAAAAAATGGGTAAAAGTTTGAAAATAGGTGAGTTATGCAAGACCGATGATTTAATTTTGTAAGATGATAGTTGATTTTAGATCAGATACTGTTACAAAACCCACTCAAGCCATGCTGGATGCTATGCACAGCGCACCAGTTGGTGATGATGTTTTTGGAGAAGATCCATCTATAAATGCTCTGGAAGAGCAAGCTGCAACACTGTTTGGTATGGAAAAGGCCCTCTTTTGTCCGAGTGGTACCATGACCAATCAAATTGCCATCAAATGCCATACCCAACCTGGCGATGAAGTGATCTGCGATGAGCTTTCACACGTTTACCAATATGAGGGAGGAGGAATAGCATCAAATTCCGGAGCATCTGTAAAACTTTTACACGGAGATAGAGGACGAATCACAGCAGATTTGGTGGAGCAAAACATCCAGCCGGACGATGTACATCGTCCCGTTTCTAGTCTTGTTGTGGTTGAAAACACCTCCAACAGAGGTGGTGGAAGTTGTTACAATTTTTCAGCACTTGAAAAAATTGGACAAGTTTGTAAAGAAAAAAAACTAGCCTTTCATATTGATGGGGCCAGGTTATTCAATGCTTTGGTGGCTAAAAAAGAATCTCCTCTACAATACGGCAAATTGTTTGATTCTATATCTATCTGCTTGAGTAAGGGACTTGGAGCGCCTGTAGGTAGTCTACTTTTGGGCAAACAAGATTTCATCAAAAAAGCAAGAAGGGTAAGAAAAGTATTTGGTGGGGGCATGCGCCAGGCGGGAAGTTTGGCAGCAGCAGGTTTATTTGCTTTGGAAAATCATGTTGAAAGGTTGCAAACCGACCATGATCATGCAACCCAGCTCAATGCCATGCTAACCACTCTCCCATTTGTAAAGGAAATTCTACCCGTTGAAACCAACATCATCATCGCAGAATGTAACAGTGATTTTGATTTGTTGGGATGGCAATCTAGAATGAAAGAAAATGGCATCCTTTTTTATGCCATATCTAAAAATAAATTCAGGTTGGTCACTCACCTGGACATCACTCCAGATATGATCACCCATTTTGAAAAATCTTTAAAGTTAACTTACTAATGTCGTTCCCCTCCATTGACCCAACTTCTACTTCCGCTTGGAAGCAACTTTCTAAACATGCTGAAGAAATGCAAAAAGTGCAGATGAGAACACTTTTTGCCAATGATCCAGCTCGTTTTTCTTCGTTTTCCCAGACAGATGGTGATCTTTTGTTTGATTATTCTAAGAATATTATCACCCAAGAGACCCTTCAATTGCTGATGGACTTGGCCAGGGAGTGTGGATTGCCTGAGGCAATTGAATCTATGTTTGGCGGTGAAAAAATAAACCAAACCGAAAACCGAGCAGTTCTGCATACTGCCCTAAGGAACATGTC
>JBFYPP010000245.1:0-3238 GCA_041303255.1 Chitinophagia bacterium
GTAGAAAAAAGCCCTAACTCCCCAGCTTAAACTGAGTTGATTAACCAGACTTTTCTCTTTTGTGAATACAAAAAGATTTGATTTTGGACGATAACTGCTAAGTACGAAGCCAGTATAGCCTGTTTGTGTCATGCCAATAAGTGCATCTGCATCTGTACTATGGGCAAGCCTGCAAGCTGTTAAGCAAACAGCATCGCTGATGTAGGTTGGAGATTTAGGTGTAGGCTTAATGTCTTCGTCTCTATTGTAGCGGTATTCTGTTCTTTCCGCTTCCATAATGATTTTGCGCATGGTCTCTACTACTAGTGGAGGGTGGTTTCCAGTGGCAGTTTCACCGCTCAACATAACTGCATCTGCACCCTCAAGTACTGCATTGGCCACATCTGTACTCTCACTTCTGTTTGGTTTTACCTTGTCAATCATGCTCTCCATCATTTGAGTAGCAACAATTACTGGCTTTCCTCTTTTTAAACACTCTCTAATGATTTGTCTTTGGATAAGAGGAACTCTTTCAATGGGAACCTCAACACCCAAATCACCCCTAGCCACCATTACGCCATGTGAAACGGCAATAATTTCATGAAGGTTTTCAAGCGCCTCAGGCATTTCTATTTTTGCAATCACTTTTGAAGTGCAGTTGTTATCGTTCAGAATTTTTTTGATACCAATGATATCTTCAACTCTCCTAACAAAGGAGAGCGCAACCCAATCGAGTTGTTCTTTCATGATAAAGTCAAGGTCTTCGAGATCCTTATCCGTTAATGCCGGTAATGATATTTTTGTATCCGGTAAGTTTAGTCCCTTTTTAGAGGAGATGATCCCACCCAGCTTTACTCTTACCTTAACATCATTATTGGACATTATCTCATGCACAACCACTTCTATTTTTCCATCATCAATCATAATGGTATTTCCCACTAATACATCTCCAGCAAGGTTAGGGTAGGAGACATAAATTTTTTCAATTGTCCCGATCAGCTTCTCGTTGGTGAACGTAAGTATATCTCCCTCTTTAACAAGCAAGGAATTGTTTTCAATTTCTCCTACTCTCAGTTTAGGCCCTTGTAGATCACCTAAAATTGCAATGTTATAGGGTTCGGTAATATTGATTTTTCTGATGTGGTCGATGATTCTTTTTTTGTCTTCATGAGCGCCATGTGAGAAATTCAACCTAAATACATTTACACCTGCTCTTACGAGTTGCAATAACTTTTCGTAGGTATCACAAGCTGGTCCAACAGTTGCTACTATTTTAGTCCTGTGAATGGTATGCTCATGGCCAGCGCTATTATCCATCTGCTGATATAAGTATTTGTCTATGTTTTTGCTCATTCGTCTTGGTTGTAATTTAATAAAATAAAAAAGCAGAAATGAAACTGCTGTTTGATATCGTTAAGTGGCTAAAATTTTTACAATCTTCAGCCATTCGTCACTTATTTTTTGCTTTGCTTTTACGGCTTTGTCTAATGGGGTGAAATGCATCTTGTTGTTCATGATTCCTACCATCAAATTGGTTTTGCCTTCAATGAGGCACTCTACAGCAGAGTAGCCCATTCTGCTTGCAATCAGCCTATCCATTGATGTTGGTGATCCCCCACGCTGGATATGCCCAAGAATAGCCACTCTGATGTCAAAATTCGGGATCCGCTCTTTAATCAGATTTGCAAGTTCTGTACCCCCTCCATAATCATCTCCTTCGGCTACAATGACAATATTTACGAGTTTTTTTCTTTTTTCTTTTTCTTGGAGGGAGGTGATAATCGCTTCTATGTCAGTCTTTCGCTCCGGAATTAAAATATGTTCAGCTCCAGTTCCAATTCCACTGTGAAGGGCAATATAGCCCGAATCCCTTCCCATAACTTCTACAATGAATAAACGATCGTGGGCATCGGCCGTATCTCTTATTTTATCTATGGCTTCAATGGCTGTATTTACTGCAGTATCAAAACCAATGGTGAAGTCGGTTCCTGCAATATCTTTATCAATCGTGCCCGGTATTCCTATGCAAGGGATGTCGAATTCATTTGAAAACACTTGGGCTCCTTTGAATGAGCCGTCGCCACCAATAATTACCAGACCATTGATACCCAGTTTTTTGAGGTTGTTATAGGCTTTTTTTCTTCCTTCTGGTGTAAGAAACTCTTTACACCTCGCAGTTTTTAGAATTGTCCCACCCCTTTGTATGATGTTTGCAACGCTTCTCGACTCCATTTTATGGATATCGTTATCAATTAACCCTGAGTATCCTCTTGTTATGCCAAAAACCTCAAGTTTATGGTAGATCCCTGTTCTAACAACAGCTCTTATGCAGGCATTCATGCCAGGGGAATCTCCTCCTGAAGTCATGACACCAATTTTTGTTACTTTTTTTGCCATGGGGTTGTTGGTATTGTTTCTTGAAGGGTAAACTTTCGTTGTGGGTTTTTATCTAGGCTGAGGTCGCAAATTTAATAATTTAAAGTTATTTGTGAGTTATTTGGGCCATGGAATTGCGAACTCTTATCCACAACGCTACAGTAGTGAATAACAATACCTCAAAAAAGCAGTTTCAAGCTGCTCTGAAAATCTGTTGGTGAATAACCCAGTTCATTTATTGCTTTTTCTATGATAAAACCTGTTTTTAGGGGTCTCCTGCCTACCTGACTAAAGCTGGATGCATCTACAGGTTCAAGCAACTCTTTTTTTAGGTTGAGGTGGTTTGCAATTGCTATTGCCATTTCAAAAGGAGTTAATACATCAGCTCCTGATATATGAAATACACCTTGTGCCGCTTTGTTGAGGCAGAGAAATATTCCGTTTACAAGATCTGGAATATAGGTAGGGGTTCTAATTTGGTCATTCACCACTTTAATTTTAGTACCCTCCTCAAGATTTTTTTTAATCCAATAAACGAAGTTTGATCGTTTCAAGGGATCTGCTTTTCCATACAAAAGGATGGTTCTAATGGTACACCAATGTAAACCACTTTTTCCGACAAGCTCTTCAGCCAGCAACTTGGTTGCCCCATAATAATTTACTGGAACTGCGGAATCCGTTTCTTGATAAGGACCGGCTTCGCCACTAAACACAAAGTCGGTTGACAGATAGCAAATTCTGGCATCTACCTCTTTTGCAGCATCAATGATGTTTTTTGTTCCATCTACATTAACACTATAGCAAAAGCTTTTATTCAATTCACAATCATCTACTTGTGTAATTGCAGCAGAATGAATTATCGTATCGGGTACGAATGCTTTGA
>JBFYPP010000246.1:0-3201 GCA_041303255.1 Chitinophagia bacterium
GGGTTTTTAATGAAGTTGGAGCGATAAGTCAAAAGAATTTTTTTGCTGAAAAGCAAACACAATTTCAATCACCCACTATAGCATTTGTGTTAAACCTAACTGTTGCATGAAAGAAAAAATCTTAAAAGAATTCATCTCTAGTTTTAATACAACACCAATAATTGTGAGGTCTCCCGGACGAATCAATATTATTGGCGAACATACTGATTATAACAATGGTTTTGTTTTACCAGCTGCCATTGATAAGGCAGCTTATATTGCCATGTCGCTACGCGAGGATACTGAAATACACTTAGTGGCACTGGATTTAAACGAAAGCTTTTCTACCAGAATAGAGGACTTGAAGCCCACTACTGAAATTAGTTGGCCTAATTATATATTGGGTTCTGCTGCACAATTTCAAAAAAATGGATTGACGCTCAAAGGGTTTAATGCTGTGCTCTTGAGCGATGTGCCGATAGGTGCTGGACTTTCATCTTCTGCGGCTATTGAATGTGCAACAGTATTTGCCTTAAATGAATTGTTAGGAACTAATTTATCAAGACTAGCCATGGTAGAAATGGCACAAAAGGCTGAGCATGAATATGCAGGAGTTATGTGCGGTATCATGGATCAATTTGCTTCCATGATGGGGAAGAAGGATCATGTAATCAGGTTAGATTGTCAATCATTAGAATACCAATATGTCCCTCTTAAATTGGAAGGGTATAAAATAGTCTTGTTCAATACCAATGTAAAACATTCACTTGCATCGAGTGAATACAATACACGAAGAAATGAATGTATTCAAGCAGTAGATTGGGTTTGTCAAACTGAACCAGCAGTACAATCATTAAGAGATGTAACCGAATTGATGTTGGATCAATGCGTAAAACCGAATAGTGAGTTAATAGATAAGCGCAGCAGATTTGTGGTGCAAGAAATTGAACGTTTACTCATTGGGTGTTTAGATTTAAGTGAAGGGAATATTCAGGCTTTGGGAAAGAAAATGTTTGCAACCCACGAAGGACTGAGTAAAATGTATGAAGTGAGTTGCAAAGAATTGGATTGGCTTGTTGATTTTGTAAAGGACAATCCAAATGTGATGGGTGCACGTATGATGGGGGGAGGATTTGGTGGATGTACTATAAATCTTGTAAAAGAAGATGCTATCGAGGCATTGATTGAAAGTATACAACCTGTATATGAGGAAGCAATGCATCTTACTTTAACATCTTATATTGCTTCCATTGAAAACGGGACAGAAGTGGTTGGTTAAACAGATTATAATAAAAATTGTAAATCGGCGTGGGAATTTGATGTACAAAAGTCAATACCTTGGAATTTAGTGAATGAATAAACCACTTTGGTAGTGGTTCTTTAATATGGTTTTCGGAAAGAAAAATTATTCTAATTTGCCTCTTTATTTGTGGGTTAAATTAAAACGAAAACAATGATTGAGATTGCTCGAAAGCTTACCTCTTCATCTCGACTTCCTTCAATTGATTTGACAAATCCTGAATTTGGTAAAGATTGTTCTGATCATATGTTTTGTGCAACATACAGAAATGGAGAATGGACAAATCCTGAAATAGTACCATTTGGAGATATCACTTTTTCTCCTGCAATGTTGGCCCTGCATTATGGTCAATCCGTTTTCGAGGGCATGAAAGCCTTTCGGATGCAGGATGGTCGTATTTCAATCTTTCGGCCTCATAGTCATCTTGAAAGATTTAATCGCTCTTTAGATCGCATGTGCATGCCAACAATTCCAGAAGAGTTATTTTTTGATGCACTTATTGAGATGTTGAAAGTAGATCAGGGGTGGGTTCCAACTGCTCCAGGTACATCACTGTACTTAAGGCCTTTCTGTTTTGCTTCAGAACCAAGATTAAAAATTAAAATAGCGGATCAATATCAGTTTATGATATTGATGAGTCCTGCAGGTAAATATTTTGGGAATCCATACCGACTAAAAGTAGAGACGGAGTATACACGTACTGCAGAGGGCGGTACGGGCTACGCAAAATGTGCAGGTAATTATGGCAGTAGTTTTTATCCCGTTAAAAAAGCTGTTGAAGAGGGCTTTGATCAATTACTTTGGACAGATGCCAAAGAGCATCGTTACATTGATGAAGCTGGTATGATGAACATCATGTTTATGGTTGATGGTAAAATCATTACACCATCATTAAATACAGCTATACTTGAAGGGATAACCAGAGATTCAGTTTTAACCATTGCAAGAGACCAGGGAATTGTTGTTGAGGAGAGAAGAATTGCTGTGGATGAACTTGAATCCTATCTCCGTGAAGCTAGAGTGACAGAGGCATTTGGTACAGGAACTGCAGCAGTAGTTGCGCCAGTGCAAATGATACGTATTGGAGAAAATGATTATAATATACCAACACCCAATGAAACGTCATTTCACAATAAAGCATATGTAATTTTGAATGATATCAGGAGGGGACTAGCTCCAGATAATCATGGTTGGAATTTTATCATTTAAATAAAATTGCCATGCAAGTTTTTCAGGATTTTAATAACGAACAGGTTAAGCGACTGCCTGAACACTTAAGGAAATATATCGTTGATCAAGAGTATGAACATTATACTCCGGTAGATCATGCCCTATGGCGCTATGTAATGCGTCAAAACTACAGTTACCTCAAAGATGCAGCCTATTATCCTTATATACCTGGTCTAAAAAAAGCGGGACTCACCATTGAAAAGATTCCTTCCTTACAGGAAATTAATGATTCGCTTGCTGAAATAGGTTGGGGTGCCGTTACCGTAGACGGATTTATTCCTCCTGCTGCATTTATGGAATACCAGGCTTGGCGCGTACTTGTAGTTGCAGCTGATATTCGTACGCTAGATCATATTGAATATACACCAGCGCCTGATATTATACATGAATCAGCCGGACATGCACCTATCATAAGTGATGTTCATTATAATAAGTTTTTAAGTCACCTTGGTGCTGTTGGTGCAAAAGCCATGTTCTCTAAGCAGGACCATGAACTTTATGAAGCTATTCGCGCGCTGTCTATTTTAAAAGAGACCTATGGCGCAGATCCTGAAGAGGTAAAAGCAGCCGAAGATGTATTGTTTCGTTGTCAGCAAAATATGGGAGCACCTTCTGAGATGGCACTACTCAGTCGTTTGCAGTGGTGGACTGTTGAGTATGGCTTAATTGGCCCCCTTGATCATCCAAAAATT
>JBFYPP010000247.1:0-3196 GCA_041303255.1 Chitinophagia bacterium
TCATTAAAGTATGAAATTATCCACGTACTATACTAGCGAAGAGCATCTTGGACTTTTTGTAAATAATAAACTCTACCAAGTAAATTTATTGCACCAAGATCTTCCAAATGATATTTTAAATTTTCTTGAACAAGGAGAAAAAAGCATGACTTTATTAAAGTCTTGCGAACAAAAGCTGATAGAAAATCCGGATTTCATACCATCTGTTGAAGATTATCAATTGCTCGCACCTGTACCCAGACCAACATCTTGCAGAGATGGATACGCGTTTCGTCAGCATGTTGCCACTGCACGCAGAAATCGCGGATTAGGGATGATTCCTGAATTTGACCAATACCCTATATTTTATTTTACCAACCACAATGCAATTTTTGGTGGTGGTGAACTTTCTTTTATGCCCGATCATTTTCGTCAACTCGATTTTGAGTTGGAGGTGGCAATTGTGATTGGTAAAAAAGGAAGAAATATTCGTGCAGAAGATGCCGATCAATACATTGCTGGTTATACCATCATGAATGACCTTAGTGCAAGAACACTGCAGATGGAAGAGATGTTACTTAATCTTGGTCCGGCTAAAGGAAAAGATTTTGCAACCAGTATCGGACCTTGGTTGGTGACTACCGATGAACTGGAAGTATTTCGTACAACAACAAAAGACAATCATACAGGCGCACAATACAATATGCCAATGACCTGCACCGTAAATGGTGTACAAGTATCGAGTGGTAATATGAATCAGATGGACTGGACATTTGCAGAAATAATTGAACGTGCATCGTATGGTGTTGATTTGTACCCAGGTGATGTAATTGGTTCCGGGACAGTAGGTACCGGTTGTTTTCTTGAACTCAATGGCACTGCCAAATTGAACAACCCAGATTTTGTTCCACAGTGGTTAAATGATGGAGATGTTATAACGCTAGAAGTTAAAGGACTAGGTGAACTCACCAATGTTATTAGAGCAGAAAAAACAGATTGGTCAATTCTAAATAGGAAAAAGTAATGGTTACGAAAGATGCATCATCATTATCAGGTGTACAACTGCAAAATATATTGCAGTATGTAATTGCACCCAGACCTATTTGCTTTGCATCTACAATCAATAAAAAAGGAGAAGTCAATTTAAGCCCTTTTAGCTATTTCAATATTTTCAGCGTACAACCTCCTATTTGTGTCTTTTCGCCATCAAGAAGACTTCGTGATAACACTACAAAACATACGTTAGACAATATCAATGAGGTTGCAGAGTGTGTAATCAATATCGTGAGTTATGAAATGGTTGCTCAAACTTCATTAGCCAGTTGCGAATATCCGCAAGGTGTTAACGAGTTTACCAAAGCAGGTTTTACCATGCTTCCTTCTGAAGTAGTACAACCACCCCGTGTTGCCGAATCTCCCGTGCAACTTGAATGTCGAATTAACCAAATTGTGCCACTCGGAGAAAAGGCAGGTTCCGGTAATTTGGTTATTGCAGAAATCTTACGCATCCATTTATCAGAAAGCATTCTAGACGATAAAGGAAATGTTGATCAAACTGCATTGGACCTAGTGGCTCGTTTAGGTGGAAACTGGTATGCCCGCATCAACAAAGATTCATTGTTTCAATTGGAAAAACCCAATGAAAAAATAGGAATGGGTTTTGATCAACTACCAACTTCACTTTTTCATGCTGATTGGCTAACCAACAATGAAAAAGCACAATTTGCCAACCTAAATAATCCTCCCAATAAAGAGGAAGCACTTGCGTTAATGGATCAAGCAGTAAAAGAAAAAATAATTGCACTTAGTGCCTCTACCATCGAAGAAATGCAATCCGAAATTAAGGCCTTGCTTAAAAGCGGAGATGTTTCAAAAGCCTGGTGTATGGCAATTCAACTTCCCTAGTCTTATTCAAAAATCATTTTCTGATCGATGATAGACAGTCCATCTACTATAAGCTTTTGATGTTCCGGACTGGTTTTGCATTTTAAATCGAGGTATTTTCTAACTTCTTGATAAAGCACAAACAATCCTTCATTGTGTGCAGTAATTTCAGCTATTTCCAGAGAAGCCAACCAATCTTCAGAAAAGTTTTTTTGTAAGGTTACCCATATAGTTGATAATTCTTCTGTGCTTCTTCCGCCTTCTCTTATTTCTCTAATTGAGGTAAATAAAGCATGATATTGAACATCCCTTTCAGTATATACGACGCGCTTTGTTTTTTTACCAGATAGGTGCAAACCATCATCAAATATCATCTTATCAGCAGCGCCACTAAAAACAGAAGGCACACCAGTTCCTACAATTAACTTGAGGTTTCCTTGTGACCTGCTGTACAATATCCTTCCATTAGCAGTTGTAATTTCTACCTCCTCAAAATGGATTTGCTCTAGTTTTTCTTCATGGAAAATCAAATCAGTGATGCTTCCATCAACAACAATACCATTAGAAAAGATAAGGTGACAATCAGTTCCTCGGGTTATCCCCAATTCAGAAAGAGATACTTCATTATGTTGGTCTATTCCAACTTGCGTATTGTTTAACCGACCAATAAGTATGTAGCAACCATTTGGAAACTGCTCTTTACCAGAATATTTTAATGCTTTATCATCCCTGCACAGTGCAGTAGGCCCTTTGGTGGTTATCCAGGAAGTCCCGAACTCATTGTCTTCTACATATGATTCTACAAGTCCGCATACCTGAAGACCATTATTCAATACAATTGTACAAATCTGTTCCGAAGAAATCGCTTTTGCCAATCCACTTACACCACCAGTTGTCATCGCCATTCCAGATTCAAATTCACGCAACACATCAAGTAGGTTTTCAAAAGTAGGTGTTACAAAAAGATGCGGCTGTGGTTTAGTGATGTCGTAGGGATAATTTATAGCATCAATGGTATATGGAATTTTTTTTACCTCAGGTTTCATGCATGAGGAGCTTTCTCCGATAGAGGACAAGAGACCTGCACCATAAATTTTTGGATGATCAAGGGGGCCAATTAAGCCATACTCAACAGTCCACCACTGCAAACGACTGAGTAGTGCCATCTCAGAAGGTGCTCCCATATTTTGCTGACAACGAAACAATACATCTTCGGCGGCTTTTACTTCTTCAGGATCTGCGCCATAGGTCTCTTTTAAAATAGACAACGCGCGAATAGCTTCATAAAGTTCATGGTCCTGCTTAGAGAACATGGCTTTTGCACCTACAGCAC
>JBFYPP010000248.1:0-3186 GCA_041303255.1 Chitinophagia bacterium
ATGCGTAAATTCATGTTGGAGTCTTTAAAGTATTGGGTGAATGAATACCATATTGATGGATTTCGATTTGATCTTATGGGTATTCATGATATCGAAACCATGAACCTTATTTCAAAAGAATTACATGAAATCAAGCCAGATATTTTATTGTATGGTGAAGGATGGACTGCAGGTAGTTCGCCTCTGCCAGATTCAATTCGAGCATTGAAAAAAAATGCACATAAGTTAGACAGGATTGCAGTCTTTAGTGACGATTTAAGAGATGGGATAAAAGGAAGTGTTTTTAATCATGATGAAAAGGGGTTTGCGTCTGGTAGAGCTGGAATGGAGGAAAGTATTAAGTTTGGAGTAACTGCTGCATGTGAACATCCTCAGTTGGCTTACTCCCGTGTTAACTATTCTAATGCTCCCTATGCAAAGGAACCCGGACAAGTAGTTTCTTATTGTGAGTGCCACGACAACCATGTGTTGTGGGATAAATTATTGATCTCGAATAGTCGAGATCCTCAATTGCTCAGAAAGCAAATGCATCTGTTGTCTTTATCTATTGTATTGACTTCCCAAGGAATTAGTTTCTTGCATGCGGGTACTGAATTTTTAAGAACGAAACAAGGCGTTGAAAACTCATTTAATTCAGGAGACAGTATCAATGCCATTAATTGGTACCAAAAAGGCCAGCAAGCAGATGTTTATGAATATGTAAAGGGATTAATCCAAATGCGAAAGGAGCATCCCGCATTTAGAATGATTAGTCAGGAACAGATTGCTGGCTTGATTCGGTTTGACGAAAAAACTGATGCTGGAGTGGTTGCTTATGAAATTAATGGTAAATCAGTTGGCGATAGTTGGAAGAAAATAAAAGTGATTTACAATGGGTCGTCTGAAAAAAAATCTATTGTAACAGGCAACGAATCTTGGAAGATTTTTTCTACATCCAATCAATTGCAAGTCAAGAGCAAGTCAAGTAAATCGACTGCCGGATCCATTGTTGTTGAACCTTATAGTGCGTCTATTTTATACCAGAATTAATCACTCATTACAATAAGCGATGAAAGAAATTTATGTTTTATCTGCAGTTAGAACACCTATTGGAAAATTTGGAGGTGGACTATCCTCATTCACAGCCAGTCAGCTTGGCGGCTTTGCCATTGCAGAGGCCGTTAAACGTTCTGGAATTGATAAGCATGCAGTGCAAGAAGTAGTGATGGGAAATGTGCTTTCAGCTAATTTGGGACAAGCTCCAGCAAGACAATCAGCACTGTTTGCAGGCCTGAATCCGAATGTGGTTTGTACTACAGTCAACAAAGTTTGTGCAAGTGGCATGAAAGCAGTTGCAATGGGTGTGCAAAGCATTTTAATGGGAGATGCAGACTGTGTGGTTGCTGGGGGTATGGAGAGCATGTCTAATGTGCCTTACTATCTAGATTCGGTGCGCTGGGGTTCTAAGTACGGGGATAGAAATTTAATTGATGGGTTGGCAAAAGACGGGTTAACGGATCCTCATGATAAGCAAGCCATGGGTCTGGCAGCAGAACACTGTGCTAGTTCTTGCGGTATTTCTCGTACAGATCAAGATGAATATGCCATTGAGGCATATAGGCGGGCACAGCTTGCATGGGAAGAAGGAAGTTTTAATGAAGAAGTCTTATCCATTTCAATTCCTCAAAAAAAAGGAAATCCAATACTGATCGAAAAAGATGAAGAGCCTTGGAATGTCAATTTTGAAAAGATCCCAAGTTTAAATCCAGCATTTTTGAAAGAAGGTACAGTCACTGCTGCCAATGCCAGTACCTTAAATGACGGGGCTGCAGCTTTGGTCTTGATGTCAAAAGCAAAAGCAGAAGAATTGGGTTTAAAACCAATTGCCATTATTATGGGTTATGCAGACGCTGAGCAGGAGCCTATTTGGTTTACAACAAGTCCCTCTTTGGCTTTGCCCAAGGCCATCAAAAAAGCAGGGTTAACCCAAGAGCAGATTCAGCTTTGGGAAATAAATGAAGCCTTTTCAGTGGTGGCAATCGAGAATGCCAAAAGACTAGGTATAGCTTCTTCTGTCCTAAACATTCATGGCGGAGCTGTTTCCATCGGTCATCCGCTTGGTTGTAGTGGTGCTAGAATTTTGGTTACTTTAATTCATGCTTTAAAGAAAAAAAACCTGACCTACGGAGCGGCTGGAATTTGCAATGGGGGTGGTGGGGCATCGGCTATGGTTTTGCGTATGCCTTATTAAGCAGGTTAAGCGGAAATACGTAATCTTTTAAATTGGGGCTGCAAAAGTTTTATAGGTTTAAAAACCTTTTATACGTTTACTATGCAATAGCAATAAAGGCGTAAAAACTGGATTGCTTGAGCTAAAATCCAAATTCCTAAAAATTCCGTTCATCCAATTATCCTAAACAGCCTCCATGCCTAGAAAAACCAAACAGGCGTCCAGACTATGAAACCAAGTAACTTAAAGTAGCGCCTGAACATAATAACCCCGCATGTGCGGGGTTTTTATTTTGCGCATTTCTTTGCTTGCAATACTTTTGCAACAATAAATTCTGTTTTTATGGGTAGAATCATAGCTTTTAGGGAGGCACTTAGAGAGGCCATGCAAGAGGAGATGAGAAGGGATGACCGTGTTTTCCTCATGGGTGAAGAAGTTGCCGAGTACAATGGTGCCTATAAAGTGAGTCAGGGTATGTTAGACGAATTCGGACCTAAACGTATTATTGACACGCCTATTGCAGAATTGGGGTTCACTGCAGTTGCGGTTGGTGCTGCACAAAATGGCTTGAGGCCTATTGTGGAGTACATGACTTGGAATTTTGGCGTTTTACCACTAGATCAAATTCTAAACACGGCCTCAAAGATGTTGGCCATGAGTGGAGGTCAGGTTGGCTGTCCTATTGTTTTTAGAGGGGCTAATGGCTCTGCTGGTCAGCTAGGTGCTCAGCACTCTACCGCATTTGAAAGCCTGTATGCAAATATTCCTGGGTTAAAAGTGATTTCTGTTTCCAATCCATACGACGCAAAAGGCCTGTTGAAAAGCGCCATTAGGGATGATGATCCTATCATATTCATGGAGAGTGAAGTGATGTATGGTGATAAGGGGGAGGTTCCAGAAGAAGAATATTTGATTCCTATCGGTAAGGCAGATATCAAAAGGCCTGGTAGGGATGTAACCATTGTTTCTTTCAACAA
>JBFYPP010000249.1:0-3184 GCA_041303255.1 Chitinophagia bacterium
TTCAGGAACAGATAATTTATTGACTTGCACAAAGTCTTCACAAGGGACCAATGAAGAATTTATTGTAGTTGATGCAGGTAATGGACTTATTGCCCTAAAAGCAAAAAATGGAAAATATGTTAGTTTAAATCCTTCTAATAATTTGCTGTATTGCAATGCTTCAGAAATAGGTTTAAATGAGAAGTTTACTATGACAGATTTATCTGGAGCACTATCATTTAAGGGATCAAACAACCTTTATATTTCTTCAGCAGATGGCGCATCAACAGGGATGACATGCGATAGAAACACAGCACAAGCCTGGGAATATTTCAATTGGACCTATCTGCAAAATGTGGATATAGTTACCAGCATAACGGATGAGCTTGCAGCTAATGGGTATAAAGTGTTTCCCAACCCGGCTCAAAGATCTATTAATGTTTCTGCACTTTCTTCTTCATTAACTAAGAATCCAACCATTATTATTTATGACATGGGTGGTAAAGCGGTCATCAATACCACAATTAAAAGTGCAACTAAAAATATTGATTTAAGTAGTTTGCAGAGTGGTATTTATTTAATGAGAATTGTAGAGCCCAAAAAATCTTTCTCAATTAAATTTATTAAGGATTAAGTGGTTATCTGCTTTAAAAACATTTTACAGAAAGGCGAATAGTTTTTTTTATTTCCAATAAAAAATTAGCCAATATTATTTGCGCTATACATTTGAGAAATACTGCTGGTTACAAGCAGCCTGAAATCACAAGCAAATGACAATTTGTTATAACTTTATTAGACAGCTTATAAATGAGTGTGGAATCATAAAAGAAATAATCAATAATAAATAGTTTCTCTATCATAACCTGATACTACATGAAACGAAGAAATTTTCTCCATTCAATTGCACTAAGCACAGCTGCTGTATCTGGTTCTTCATTCACAAACAAAACAAAATCTGCCTCAACTAAAAAGGAAAGCTTGAATATCACTGCATCCTTAAAAACAGATCTTGCGATTATTGGAGGTGGTCTAGGAGGGGTTGCAGCTGCAATTGCTGCATTGAGAAATGGATTGACCGTTGTGCTTACAGAGGAAACTGATTGGATTGGTGGACAAATGACTTCTCAAGGTGTTCCGCCTGATGAACATCCATGGATAGAAACTACTGGTGCTCCAAAATCGTATCGTTTTCTAAGAGATGGGATTAGGAATTATTACAAGAGAAACTATCTACTTACAAATGAAGCCAAGCGTAATGATTATCTTAATCCTGGAGCCGGCAAAGTATCCCGACTCTGTCATGAACCAAAGGTTGCACTGGCCGTATTAAATGAAATGCTTGCCCCATATATCAGTGCAGGCAGATTGACATTGCTTACGGAGTATAAACCCATTGATGCTGATGTAAAAAACACGGAAGTAAATTCAATTACTATACAATCATTGAGATCAAATCAAAAAACAAAATTGACTGCAGATTATTTTGTTGATGCAACAGAGTTGGGCGATCTGCTTCCGCTAACAGGAACAGCATATCGAACGGGTACTGAATCAAAAAAAGAAACCAATGAGATTCATGCTCCTGAACAAGCAGACCCAACGAATAATCAAGCATTTACCATCTGTTTCGCAATGGATTATTTACCGCTAGAAAATCATGTAATGGAGAAACCGGTTGAATATGATTTCTGGCGCAAGCATATTCCAAATCTTACCCCAGCTTGGTCTGGTCCACTTTTGGATTTGCAATATTCACAGCCTTCAACATTAAAAGCTAAGAAACTTGCATTTGATCCTGAACGGAAAGATACAGGGGAACTCTTAAACCTCTGGCTGTATAGAAGAATGATTGATAAGAGTAATTTTGTTGAAGGAGTATTTGCAGGAGATATAACCTTGGTGAATTGGCCCCAAAATGATTATATGCTAGGGAATATTGTTGATGTTGATCAACAGCAATTTGATCAACATGTCTATCATGCAAAACAGCTAAGTTTGTCGCTTTTATATTGGCTGCAGACTGAAGCACCGCGACCGGATGGAAACAAAGGTTGGCCAGGACTTCGGCTCAGAAAGGATATCATGGGAACAGATGATGGACTTGCAAAATATCCTTATGTCAGGGAATCACGAAGAATAAAAGCAATGTTTACAGTTCTTGAGGAGCATGTGGGAAAGGAACAATGGGAGATAACCAATAGACAAAACTCAAAAGGAAAGTCGGCCAGGTTTCATGATAGTGTTGGAATCGGTTATTATCATATCGATTTACATCCCAGCTCAAATGGAAACAACTATATCGACTTTCCATCGATCCCTTTTGAAATTCCACTTGGATCTTTGATTCCCATCAAAATGGATAATATTTTTCCTGCCTGTAAAAATATTGGCACGACCCATATCACCAATGGTTGCTTTAGATTGCATCCAGTTGAATGGAGTATTGGTGAAGCGGTTGGCTCACTGATTTCATTTTCAAGATTGCAAAAAGTAAAACCAAGACAAGTTAGAGAACAGAAGGACCTACTCTCTTCATTTCAAGAATTTCTCAAACAACAAGGCATTGAGATAAGTTGGCCAGCGGAGATTCTATGATATACTGTCCCTAGATTCATACTCTACCCCAAACTGAAATTTTAATTAAACAGTGCACAGCTTTTTAATTTTTATACTGTTTACGTCAATATATATTCATTTTGATCGATGTGAAAGTAGATGAAATTCAAATAAATTCGATCGTAACTGTATCAGGTGAATTATAGTCTAGTAAATATCAATAGTAATATCCAAAAATAATATTCATTTCATCTTCACTGGTCAATCCGAAGTTGACTGTTTTGCTTGTGTTGTTGAAATAAGTTACTTCTGACGTAAGCCCTTCTCCAGCTTGAAGAACTATCGGGGTTGTGTAGGAAGTAAATGCAGGATGCTCCCAGTCGGTATTGGTATATACAATTTCTCCATTACGAGGACCGCCAAAAATTTTGATTACAAAATTCTCCCCTAGTTTATGAAAATGAGAAGTTAGCATCACAACCCTTGTAACTTGATTGAAGGTGAAAGTCTTGGTAATGGTCGTACGCTGACCCGCTGGGATATTGATGTCTAAATTATTTAGATCAAGCGTTTTTGCAACGTTTTGTACTGAACCAGCAGGTATCGTATAAAAATTTACATAGTTCTCTCCTTTGAGTGTATAGGATGT
>JBFYPP010000250.1:0-3180 GCA_041303255.1 Chitinophagia bacterium
GGACCAACAACTTGGACTGCTGCAAAGTGGCCCTACGCTGATCGAACAACAAGCCTTTAAGCACAGGAAAGGAGACGCCTACATAGGTAGATTTATTTGGAGTAAGTTCAGGGTTGATGCTGCCCCCCGCATTGTTCTCTAAGCCTGCTTTTAGATTAATTCCGAACCAAGTGGGGATCTTCAATTCGGGATTTGAGTAATTAAAATAGTTTTTTCCGTCGAAAGTTTTCCTTTCGTTACGTGTATAAAAAGACGGGTCGAAAGCACCCCTCGAACTCTGAAGATTTGCTTCAGCCATATCAACGAGCAACCCAGACTGCTTTGCAATAGGATGGTATTTCCTAATGATGTCTAGTGTGCCTTCAAGTGATAATGATTTTTCTTGACCAAAGGAAATTTGGTTCCATACCAATAGAAAAAGCAATATTGAATGTCGAGTGATATAAGAGTTGACCATTCCTTATTTATTTTTTTCTGTTGGCTGAATCTTGTAATACTCAGGAGGAAACCCATTAATTTGACGCCAAAGTTCAAACCAGATCCTTACATTTTTCAATAATGCAAAACCCTGAGCACCCGCTCCAACTTTCACATCTTTGGGCCATTGTTTTTCTTTTTCTACAGGCACAACCAACACCCTGAATTTCCCATTTTCGCTTAGGTTGGTTTCTATTGCAATTACTTTACCTGAAAAAGAACCATAACTGGCCTGGGGCCATCCAGAAAAAACGATGGCAGGATAACCGTCAAAAATCAAACGGACTTCTTGTCCAATACTCAACAATACAAGATCCATGGGCTTAACAAAGAGTTCTGCGGCATGATCTACCTTATCCGGTACAATTTCCACAATCATTTCACCTTCCTTCACAGTTTCATTAATACCGGCTTTCCTTGCTTTGGTTATTTGTCCACTTTGAGGTGCAATAAGCCAACGCTGACTTCCCCGAATTACAAAATTTGCCAACTGATTTTGATTCTTAGACACTTCAATATCGGTAGCCGCAATCTCACTTTGTGAGGAAGCAATCTCACTTCTTGCTTTAAATACTTTATCTGCAACTTCCTGTTGCACAACACTCATGTCCATTCTACAGATGATAATATCCTGCTTGGTATTTTGAAACTTTTGTTGCTTTTCAGTTACTGAAGCAAGTGTTTTATTGAAAAGTGCTGTTCTTCGCTCCAATTCAGTAAGCGCGATGATGCCATCGCTGTACATCTTTTTTGCACGAACCAACTGTTCGCTAGCAATTCCATAGTCGATTTCAGCAGCAGTCAATTCAGCACTATCGCTTATGACTTTCCTCCTCAACTGGTCCATTTTATTTTCAAGGGCACTTAGCTTGAAATCACGCATACTTTCCAACGCAATAACCTGACTGCCATTTGCCAATATTTTTTCTCGATAAAAATCGATTTTCTGACGCTTAGACACCAACTGCTCTTCGGTTCTCTCTACCAATTTAGGGTCTAAGAAATCATCTTTAACATCCAAGAGCTGAACGATGGTATCTCCTTTATTTACAAAATCACCTTCACGAACAAACCACTTAATAATTCTTCCCGCAATAATGGTATTCATCTGCTGTGGGCGCTGATCTTGATAGAGTGTAGTTATTCTTCCCCCTGCAGAAATATTTTGCGTCCATGGCAAAAAAAGTAAAATCACAAGAAAAAAACCAATGCCATAAAACCAATAACGAATGGCGTTAAGTTTTTTTGACATATAAATTTTATCCGTTGATAAAGTCTTATACCCAGTTTCGCTAAAAATATTTTCAGATAGTTTCTTCATGATCTACTCGTGTCTTTCTAATGAATAATTATTAATTCAATTTCACATCGGCAATAAAGCCTTTCTCCATGCTTACTACTTGATTACATTTTGATGCAAAACCCATATCACTTGTTACAACAACAACTGTAACGTCTTTCAAGCCAATAAGATAATCTGCAATTTTTTCACAATGTTCACCACCTGCAATTTCAAAAGGTTCATCAAGCAACAAAAGCTTAGGATTACCAGCGAAAGCCCTAAGTAAAAGAATCTTCTTTGCAATAATGCTACTCATTCCCTTTCCAGTTGATTGAAGTATTTCATTGAATCCTTTTGGCAGAGATTCAATAAAACTCGACAATCCAATTATAGACGACAGATTCATTAAGTGTGCATGTGAAATTGTATCATCCCCCATTGTAACATTATCAAACAATGTGCCGTTAAAAATATCTTGTTCGTGATAAAAGACTCCTAGTTGCTTTCTATAGGATTCAAGATTGTAATTGCCAATAGGAATACCATCCACCAACATGGTGCCTTCACTTATAGGAAATGCACCTGTAAGTAATTCCAAGAGCACTGATTTTCCTGAGGCCGCACCCCCGTTGATGCACACTTTTTCACCTGATTTAATATTCAGGTTAATTTGTTGTAGCGACTTTTTCTCTTGGGTAAATCCAAAACCAAGTGCATTAATTTTTATGTTAACTCCTTCTTGTTTTCCAGGATAACTTAATGTGCCATTTTCTTCAAGATCACGACCGGTAACCCTACTCAGTTTTTCTAAACTCGTAAGCACATCATAGGCCTTATCTAAACTGAGAATCAACTTTTCAACTGCGGTGAGTACGGTAAGAATAACAATTTCTGCAGCAATAAATTGTCCCACATTAAGTTGCTGTTCAATCAACAATATTGCACCCACAATCAACATCGTAGCCGTGATCAAGAGTTTAAAGAAAATTAAACTCCAATATTGAAATTTAAGTACATCAAAATGATCAGTCCTTGATTCAAGATATCCCACAACAAGTTGGTCTGTCTTTTTTAAATGCATATTGCCCTTCCCCGATACTTTAAAGCTTTTAAAGCTTCTTGCCAATTCTTCAATCCATGCAGCAACACTGTATTTGAAATCACTTTCTCGTATTGAAGCATCCAACCCTTTTTTTGCAGTAAGGTATAAAACCAAGTATAAAATGATAATTAAGAGAATGCCCAAAAGAACAAATAAGGGACTGTAAAGTGACAATAGAATTAGTCCAAACACCACTTGAATAATTGCAAGTGGGATATCTAGCAAAATATTAGATAATCCTTTTTGAAGAGAGACTGTATCAAAAAATCGATTTACCAGTTCAGGCAAGTGATAATCATCAACATCCTTTATTTTGAAT
>JBFYPP010000251.1:0-3180 GCA_041303255.1 Chitinophagia bacterium
AATGGACCAATTCACAGTACGCAAATATTGCATCTGCATTTCAATTTACTTATGCCGTAGGTTTGCTTTTTGCTGGACGGGTTATTGATCAACTTGGAACAAAGCGGGGATATGCTTGGGCAATTGTAGTTTGGTCTATTGGTGCTATGGTGCATGCTTGGGCTATACCTATTGGCGATTTTTTAGTCGGCGTTCTTGGTTTGGTGGGATTGACAGCTGTACCCGTATCCGTTTTAGGATTTATGTTTGCCCGTGCCTTATTAGGAATAGGGGAAGCTGGAAATTTTCCAGCAGCCATAAAAGTTACTGCTGCTTATTTTCCAAAAAATGAACGATCATTTGCAACTGGAATTTTTAATTCAGGTGCAAACGTAGGTGCTGTTCTTGCACCATTGAGTGTTCCATGGATAGCAGCTACCTGGGGTTGGGAAATGGCTTTTGTTTTAATTGGAGGAGTCGGCTTTATTTGGCTGATTTTTTGGTGGAAATATTATGCTCCACCTGCTATTCAAAAACGCGTTTCTGCTAAGGAACTCGCCTATATTCAACAAGATGAAGAAAATGAGAATGTTGAGAAGGAAAATAATCAAAAGGTAAAATGGACTAAACTTTTTAGATACAAGCAAACCTGGTCTTTTTCTATAGGTAAGTTTTTGACTGATGGAGTTTGGTGGTTTTTCCTGTTCTGGCTTCCTGCTTATTTGAAAGAAAAATATGGCATGTCTGCTACTGAAATGGCCTTGCCGCTGGTGGTGCTTTACAGTATGGTGATGGTGGGAAGTGTTGCGGGTGGTTGGTTTCCTGCTTATTTCGTTAAAAAAGGAATGAATGTATATGAGGGCCGCCTCAAAGCAATGTTTGTGATTGCCTTATTTCCTTTGGTAGTATTGGCTGCTCAACCTTTAGGGTATATTAGCTTTTGGGTTCCGGTAATTTTAATAGGCATTGGTGCTTCTGCACATGCTGCCTGGAGCGCAAATATTTTTACCACGGTCTCTGATATGTTCCCAAACAAAGCCATTGGCTCGGTGGTGGGAATTGGTGGTATGGCCGGTGGGATAGGAGGGGTGCTCACTACAAAAATTGGCGGTGCATTATTTGATTATTACAAGGGGAAGGGGAATATAGAAACAGGATATTTAATTATGTTTAGTTTCTGTGCGATTGCCTATGTATTGGCTTGGGTAATCATGAAAAGCCTGGTTCCAAAGTTTAATAAAATTGAAGATCTCTAATATCATAGTATATGTCTACTGATGCTCATTTTATGCTTAATAAGCAGTTTCTATTGCAATCTGATTTAGCAGAGCGACTTTATTTTGATTATGCAGCTGATCAGCCCATCATCGATTTTCATTCACATTTGTCGCCCTCAGATTTAGCGACTGATAAACGATTTGAGAGTTTGACTAGTTTGTGGTTAAACCACGATCATTACAAATGGAGGGCCATGCGTACTTTGGGTATAAATGAACGCCTAATAACTGGTGATGCCAGTGATGAAGAAAAATTTCATGCTTGGGCAAAAACCGTACCTCATACAATCAGAAATCCATTGTTTCATTGGAGTTGTCTTGAATTAAAAAACAGTTTTGGTGTTACTGAATATTTAAATCCAACATCAGCAGCAAATATCTATGAACAGTGCAATGAACAACTTGAAAATGGAAGAAGCCATACTGCTAGGGGATTTTTAAGCAGTTATGGTGTTGTTTATCAAGCTACAACCGATGATCCTTGTGATGATCTATCTTATCACTCAGTAATGCGTGAGGATGCCTCCATGACTTTCAAGGTTGCACCCACATTTCGTCCAGATAAATGCTTTCAAATTCAAGATCCCTCAACTTTTATTACTTACATAAGAAAGTTGTCACTTGTTTCTGGGGTGCATATCACTGATATGGACTCCTTACTCCAGGCTCTAAAAACGCGGGTTGATTATTTTAGTTCTTTGGGATGTATTATTTCAGATCATGGACTCACTCAAATTCCGCTGAATCATCAATTTAGCAAGGCATTGGAATATGAGTTCAAAGCGTTTCTTGCTGCAGATGGCAAGATGTCGTTTTCTAATCCAGAGGCCTATACTTTTTATGTGCTTGTGGCCCTATCTAAAATGTATCATCAAAAGGGATGGGTTCAACAATTCCATCTAGGTGCTATTAGAAATAACAATACTCGCTTGAGTGCAAAGTTAGGTGCTGACGCAGGATTTGATTCTATTGGTGATTATAGTCAGGCTGAACGATTGTCGACTTTCTTGAATCAGTTAGATGCAACCGATCAGTTGACGAAGACAATTTTGTATAACCTCCATCCATCTGATAACGCAATGGTGGCAACCATGACTGGAAATTTCAATGATGGTTCTGTGAAGGCTAAAGTACAAATGGGACCAGCTTGGTGGTTTTTAGATCAAAAAAATGGGATAGAGCAACACCTAGATGATATTTCGGCCATGGGCTTATTGTCAACCTTCATTGGTATGATTACGGACAGTAGAAGTCTCTTGTCTTTTTCTCGTCATGAGTATTTCAGACGCATCTTGTGTAATGTGCTTGCAAATGACATGAACAGAGGTGTTATTCCAAACGATGAAAAATGGATTGGATCCATCGTAGAAAATATCTGCTTCAAAAATGCCCGAGATTATTTTGAATTAAATTCAGTGGGTTAAAAACTTGCAAAGAAGGCTACTACAAGTACAATTGCGAGTAGCGTCAACAAAATTCCAGCACTCCCAATTGTGAGTCCAGCTATTGCTAGGCCTTTGCCCCTTGTTTTATTTTTTGATGTGGCTGATAATCCTGCTATACTAAATCCAATTCCGACCGGAAGCAATACAAAACCTAAAAGTGGAAGAAAGAATAAACTAACTAATCCTGCAACGGAAGAAATGAAACCCCATTTTGCAAAATTGTCCACCTTGCCTTCTTTTTCTTTTTTGACTTTCTTGTCTTTTTTTGAAACCTTGGTTACCTTTTTTTCACCACCCTTTATAAATTCATTTGTCCCTATACTAGTTTGCTCTTGCAACTGCGTTGTTTTTGGCAAAAAAATCGCAGCATCAGCACTGAATAAGAATAAAAAAATAGGGACTAAAATTAAGATGGATTTATTTTTCATTTGAATGGGTGCTGGTTATCTAATAGGATGAAGTTAATCAATTGTTTTTTA
>JBFYPP010000252.1:0-3167 GCA_041303255.1 Chitinophagia bacterium
CTGGTTTGATCGGTATCCTCAATGCGAAGTACAAAGGTACCCTTGTGTTTTTTTGCAAATAAATAATTGAAGAGGGCTGTTCTAACGCCCCCTAAATGTAGTCCACCTGTTGGACTAGGTGCAAAACGAACCCTCACTGTTCTAGTTGTCATGATGCAAATATAAGCAGTAAAGCTGCTGGGTTGGGTGCAAAAAAAGACTCCCCTTTAGGAGGGGAGTCTTTTTAAAACTTTTCAGTTTCTTTCTTAGGATGTTGGATAAAGTTAAATAGGGTACGGATTAAAAAACGGGCCTTTAGTTTCTGTTTAGTTTCATAGAGGTACACAGCTATAACGGCGATTGTGTTGCCGCTATTATGTATTGCGTAGATATTCAATCAGATTGGGTATTTGTACCTAACTAAACGGGGTAAATGTTGCAGTATTTACGGAAAATCACCTTTTTAATAGGCGCCGGTAGTGAGCATAACTAGGGTACAGGCTTCCAAAACTTCTATTCCGGCAAGCCTGGCTTTCTCGAAAAAACCAGGATTTTCAGCTCCCGGATTGAATATGATTCTTTGGGGATGAAGGGACAATATGTATTCCTCGTAGTTGGCTTGTCTGCCTGCATTCATATATAAGGTAACCGTGTGAATGCCTAGAAAAGGTTCCTGATTGGCATGGACCGTTATCGTTTCAAGCTCAAAAACCTCTTTTCCGATGGCTTCTACTGGGTGTCCAGCAGACAATAGCTTTTTCACAGCCATGTTGCTGTATTGCTCTGGATTGGCAGATGCCCCTAAAACAAGTGTTTTTTTGCCTATCATACCAGCATAACCACTGGATTCTCCATGTATTTCTTAAGGGTCTGAAGGAAGGCAGCGCCTACTGCACCGTCAACACTTCTATGGTCGCAGCTCAGTGTAAGTTTCATCATTTGGGTAGTAGTGAAACCCTCTCCTTTTCTAACAACCACTTCTTTAATTTTTCCGACAGCCAAAATACAGCTGTCTGGGGGGTTGATGATGGCAGTAAATTCATCAATATCCATCATTCCTAAATTAGAAATGGTGAAGGTATTGCCTGTAAAATCTTGGGGCTGAATTTTCTTACTCCTGGCTTTATCGTAAAGCTCTTTGGCTTCTAAAGCAATTTGAGAGAGTGATTTTTGATCGGCAAACCTCACTACGGGAACAATCAATCCTTCGGGTAATGCAATTGCTGAGCCAATATGTACATGGTTATAAGTGCGAATGAATTCTCCCATCCAGCTGCTGTTCACAGCAGGGTGTTTTTTCAAGGCAAGTGCGGCTGCCTTAATCAACATGTCTTGGAATGAAATTTTTGTACTGCTCACTTCATTCATGGCTACTCTTGCCTTGATGGCATTGTCCATGCAAATTTCCATACTCAAATAGAAGTGTGGTGCCGTATACATGCTTTCGCCTAATCTTCTTGCAATAGTTTTCCTCATCGAAGTGAGTGGAGTATCTGCATAACCTTCTTCGCCGGCAACAAAGCTTGTTACAGGTGGTGCAACAGTTGCATGAACAGCTGCTGTTATTGGAGCAGATCCAGGGGTATAATCATCTACATCTTTCTTTATAATTCTTCCTGCATCTCCTGAACCCTTGATTTGACCCAAGTCAATTCCTTTGTCTTTGGCCAATATTTTGGCTAGCGGGGATGCTTTTACCCTGCCATCATTTGAATATGCGGCGGCAGCAGCAACCATAGGTTGGGGATTTGGAGTAGAAACTGTTACTGGAGCAGTTGTTGATGCAGCTGCAGGAGCAGTAGCAGTAGCTTCACTATTTGAGTTGAGCAGACCTGAAATATCAGTGCCAGGTTTACCTATGATTGCAATAACATCATTTATTTTGGCGGACTCACCTGCGGGCACGCCTATGTAAAGTAGGGTGCCTTCTGTATAACCTACCACTTCCATGGTTGCTTTGTCAGTTTCAACGTCGGCCAAATTATCGTCACTCTTCACTTGATCACCCACTTGTTTGTTCCACTGAACAATCTTACCGCTGGTCATGGTATCGCTGAGCAAGGGCATTCTGATGACAGTCACACCCAATTGTTCTGGTGTAACAGCCGATGCAGCCACCACAGCTTGCGGGACAGGAGCATCCGATAAAGCAGGAGCAGATGCAGCTGGCGCAGAAGCAGCGGTATTTAAATATTGTTCAATGTCTTCGCCAGGCTTACCTACGATTGCAATGATTTCATTAATTTTTGCAGCTTCACCCTCTTTAAAACCAACATACAAAAGTGTGCCATCAGCATAGCCTACCACTTCCATGGTGGCTTTATCCGTTTCAACATCAGCCAACACGTCGTCGCTTTTTACAGTGTCGCCAACAGTCTTGTTCCACTTTACGATCTTGCCCTCGGTCATGGTATCACTCAGGAGCGGCATTCTGATCACTTCGGCCATAGCCCTAATCCGTTTTGGTTAAAGAATAAATGAGAAGCACAAAATTACATCAAAAATGGAGAATCAGAGCCAAGATCTGTCAAAGTTTTACACCCTTTATTAGTAATCGAGATCTAAGTTCAGTTGGTCGCGCATATTTTTGATGATGGGGTACATTTCTACCATTTTTAAGTACTGGTCTTTTCGAGACATCAGTTGTTCAGCAGGTATTTCCATGTTTTCAGCCGAAACATCCAAAACCACTTTGTATTGAATTTTATTGTTGTTGAAGAACTCTTGCAAGTGAAGTGTCATCCCCAGGCGCTCTCCTTCAATAAATTGCAGCTGAATTTTACTTTCTGCTTTTACTTCAAAATTTGTTTCGTCTTGTATACCTAATTTTGCCTGCTTCAGGTTGCTGTGGCTGGTTACTTGGTTGTTGGCAGCCAACTTTTCAAGATAAAGGCTCCATGCTTCATTTAATTTTTCATCAGAGAGCGAAAACACAATTGATTTTTCTTGTTTTCTATTTTGTATTTGGTCCCTTATTTTCTTTAACGCGCCCAAACCACCAGTGGGTGCTTCATTTTGTGCAGCGCTGCCCATGGGTTGGTTGAGGGGTAGGCCCTTGTTGGTTTCGTTTTCTTTGTTGATGGGGTTTTCAATTGCCGGAGGGTGATTGGCTGGTCCATCAATAGTTTTCTCCGTTTTTGGTGCTTGTGTTCTTTGCCCGATGGTCTTTTGTTCCCTGATGGTAAGTT
>JBFYPP010000253.1:0-3158 GCA_041303255.1 Chitinophagia bacterium
CGTCCTATTCTTCCATTATTGTAGCAGTAGGGCATGATACAAAGATGTTGTCCATGGCCTATGTACCTGCCTTAATTGGCGCAATATATATGGTCTACCAGAAAAAATACTGGATCGGGGCATTACTGACTGCTCTCTTTAGCTCTATATTGATTTCACACAACCACTACCAAATTGTTTATTATTTTCTGATCGTTGCAATTGTAATGGGAATTGCCTTGTTGGTAAACGCAATAAGAGAAAAACAATTACCTAATTTTTTAAAGCCCACCATTATTGCTATTTCAGCAGGGTGTATTGGTTTACTTACCAATGCAGTCATGCTTTTTACTACCTATGATTATTCGAAAGCAACCATTAGAGGTGGACAAGCTTCCATAAACACAAAAGATACCAGCAGACAGGAAGCAAACAAAGGGGGATTGGATACTGCATATGCATTTGCATGGAGTTATGGCATTGGTGAAACCATGACCTTAATGGTTCCCAATGTATACGGCGGATCAACACAACTGTTGGGTGAAGATGCTAAGCTTATTCAAACGCTCAATGAAAAAGGCGTACCAGAGCAATTGGGCAATCAGATATATAGTGCATTTCCCGCTTATTGGGGTCCGCAACCAAGCACTTCGGGTCCTGTATACCTTGGAGCAGTCCTCTGCTTCCTTTTTGTGATGGGTATGTTATTGATTAAAGGTCCATCTAAATGGTGGATTCTCGGAGTAACCATTCTTGCCATCATGATGTCTTGGGGCAAAAACCTGGCCGGATTCAATACTTTCTTGTTCGATCATTTACCGATGTACAATAAGTTCAGGGCGCCATCGATGATTTTAGTCATACCGCAATTGACGTTCCCGTTAATGGCCATACTTGCTTTAAACAGCATTTTTAGTAATGAACTTAGTAAGGAAGAATTAATTAAAAAGCTAAAACTTTCTGCTTATATCACAGCTGGTATTCTAGCAATTGCACTAATGATGTACAATACACTCGAATACAAAACAAATAATGATAGGGCTATTCAACAACAGCTATCCAGCATCTCACAAGGTGATCCTTCTTTTGGATCGGATATTTTAAATAGCGTGGTAGAGGATAGAAAAAAATTATTTGGCGAAGACCTTACCAGATCAGCGTTGATTATTGGCATTGCATTTATGCTCATTTATCTTTACTTCAAAGGACTTTTCAACAAAACTGCTGCAATTGCCAGTTTGGTTGCACTCACTGCATTTGATATGTTGGGTGTGAGTAGTAGATACCTGAATAAAGACAAGTTTTTAGAAAAAGAAGAATACGCAAATGCTTTTGCAACTACCCCTGCAGACCAACAAATACTGCAAGACAAAGGCAACCATTTCAGGGTATTCAATTTGACCCAAGATGTTTTCAATGATGCCATCACCTCTTATCACCACCGTTCCATTGGTGGATACCACGCTGCAAAATTGAGCATCTACCAAGATTTGATTGAGAACCAGTTGGCAAAGCAACCATTGAACATGCAGGTGTTGAACATGCTTGACACCAAGTACATCATTACCACAGATTCATCGGGCAATCCGTACCCTGCCATTAACCCAGATGCGCTGGGAGCAGCTTGGTTTGTAGAAAATATTCAATGGTCAAAAGATGGCAGATCAGAAATGTTGGCACTGGATTCATTTAATGCACAGACAACTGCTGTTGTGCAGGAGCAATTCAAAGTAAATGTGAACGAGAAAATTGCAGCTGATTCTTTTGCTTACATTAACTTGACCAAACCTGGACATGATACCCTAACCTATGAATCAAATGCATCTACTCCACAATTTGCAGTTTTCAGTGAGGTGTATTACGACAAAGGATGGAAGGCTTTTGTAGATGGCAAAGAACAACCCATTATCAAGACCAATTATGCACTTAGAGGTTTATCGCTAGCACCTGGTAAACATACAATTGAATTCAGGTTTATTCCTGAATCGTATTATACGGGTTATGCCATCACCAAATACAGTCAATGGGTACTCGTGTTGTTGTTATTGGCAGCAATTGGTATTTCGTTTAAAAAGCAAAAAAGTTAGGATGATATGAATACACCCCTCATCAGCGTAATTATGCCGGTATACAATACCGCTCCTTTTTTGAAGGAGGCGATTGAGAGTGTGTTGATGCAAACAGAAAGAGATTTTGAGCTGATCATCATCAATGATGCTTCTTCAGATGAGAGTAAGTCAGTTATAGATCAATTTGTTGATGACAGAATCAGAGTAATACAGAATGAAAAGAATTTGGGACTAGCTGTAACGCTCAACAAGGGCATTAGGGCTGCAAAAGGAAAATACATCGCCAGAATGGATGGAGACGACATTTCCTTATCCAATCGATTTGAAGAACAACTCAAAGAAATAAAAGAAGGAGCTCGTAAATCAATTGTATGTTCTACCTGCATCTTAATTGATGAAAAAGGAAACAAAATTGGAAATTGGAAAGACGATAGCAAATACTGCACACCCATTGAAATTAGAAACCAACTACCAAATAACAATTGTATTGTTCATCCTTCAATTTTAGTAAGAAGAGATCTTCTATCGGAGTTTTTTTATGATCCAGAACAGCAAGAATCAGAGGACTATGATTTATGGCTAAGAATGGCATCCGATGGTGTAATGTTCAACAAGATAACAAACCCACTTGTACTCCACCGTATCAGAAAAAATTCTTTCACCAGATCAAGACAGCAGAATATATTTTTTAAATTGTTTCGCGTGAAAGTTGTTTTCCTCTTCCATGAAATCATCAAAGGAAGGATCAATGGTTTTATGCTAAAAACATTGTTTTTTGCTATTCTCGATATATTTAAAGGGATATTCAAAATGATAAAAAAACGTTTCAGTAAATGAAATACAAGTTTTTTTTGCTGAAAAGACAGTTGGAAGACTTGCTGATTCTGCCTTTCATTTGGATTGGAAGAAAATTTAAAAATCAGCTAATTGACGTAAACCCATTTGACATTCTCCTCCTTTTTTCTTCTTACCATATTGGAGGAGCGGAAAAGGTCCATTTACAAATTGCAAGGGCTTTGAAAGGTAGAAAAGTACTTGTTGTCTTTACCAAAAAATCATCATCTGCTTTCTACAAAGAAGCATTTATTGAAACAGGACATCAGATCTTAG
>JBFYPP010000254.1:0-3150 GCA_041303255.1 Chitinophagia bacterium
AAAATCATTGGGCATCATCAACAAATGGCTCAGAAATATAAAAGACGTTTATCGATACCATAAAAATGAAGTCGATTCATTGCCTGATGATGTTAGTCGTGTTAATAAATTAATTGAATTGAACGTGGTTGAACAAGTTACAAACCTTGCTAAAACATCAATCATTCAGCAAGCATGGAAAGATCGCCAAGGCCCACATCTTCATGGTTGGGTATATGGATTGAGCGATGGTTTAATTAATCCAATTTTTGAAATGGAAGCAGGAGCTCACTTTGACGAGCTCTACGAATTTGATAATCTCTAATTAAGCGTAATGATTATCAATTTCTGTACTTAAAGCAGAAAAAATATCATCAACGGAACCCAGGCCGTTTACTGTTGTGACCTTCCCAAATTGGTCATAATAAGAAGCAACTGCCAGGGTTTCGTTTTTATATACGCCTATCCTTCTTTTTTGAACCTCAGAATCAGCATCGTCTGTTCTCCCTGAAGTCTTTGCTCGGTTGGTCATTCTTGCAACCAACTCCTCTTCAGGCACGTCGAGAGCCAACATCAAATTGATGTTTTCTTCGTGCTGGCGCAACAAGGCATCTAACGCTTCAGCCTGTGCACGCGTTCTAGGAAAACCATCAAACAAAAATCCATAGACGTCTGGGTTATTTCCAATCACATTGTCCACAATCCCAATCATCACTTCATCTGGAACAAGCTTCCCTTCATCCATAAAGGCTTTTGCTTTCAGACCCAATTCGGTCTTACCCGCAATCTCAGATCGCAGAAGATCACCAGTCGATATGTGCTTGAAACCATATTTCGCAATGAGTTTCTCTGACTGAGTACCTTTACCGCTACCGGGGGGACCAAAAAGAATGATGTTGAACATCTTGTTCTATTTAAACGTTTATGTGATGAGTTAATGAAAGAAAATCAAGGATTTTCTTAACACCTATATGTCGCAAATATAATTAGTTTTATGTTCTATTGGAAATTGGTTAATTATCAAATATTTATCAAACAAATTGCAGATAAACTGATTAATTTCTCATCAAATATCTTGTTCATTAAAAAATAATAAATTATAAGCCAATGATCAAACGAATACTCATTTTATTGATAATTGCAACGGCCAGTTTCAGTTGCACCCATGCACAAGTAAAAACTAAAAAAACAGAAAAGAACATGTCTGAAAACAAAACCAACCCGGCTTTTTCAAGAAACAACCAAGACAAAGTGGAGCTCACTGAAGAGGACTGGAAAAAAGCATTAACCCCAGAACAATATTATATTGCCCGTCAGAAAGGAACTGAAAGGCCTTGGACCAGCAAGTTTGAGAAGTTTGAAGAAAAAGGGACTTATTACTGCGCCGCTTGTGGAAATACCCTCTTCCAAAGCAATACAAAATTTGACAGCGGATGTGGCTGGCCCAGCTTTTTTGAACCAGTAAATAAGAAGAGCTTGATCTATACGCCAGACAATACCCTCGGCATGCAAAGAACAGAAGTACAATGCGGAAGGTGCAAGGCGCATCTTGGACACGTATTCGAAGATGGTCCACCTCCAACTGGATTGCGTTACTGCATCAATGGGGTGATACTTGGGTTTGAGAAGGGAAAATAGAGTCAGTTGGCGGTTGTCAGTTAACGGTTAACCGTCAACTGACAACTGATAACCGACAACTTTATCAAAAACTATTTCGCTACCACCTTATCCATCTCCACCAAAATAGTAACATCAACATCCTTACCTACAACCAAATTTCCTGTCTCCAAAGCCCTGTCCCACTTCAAACCAAAAGCCAAACGATCAATCGTGGTTTTTGCTTTAAAACCAGCCTTGGCAGATACTTCTCCCTGCTGATTTTTGGTAGGAATTTGACCACCAAAAGTAACATCAAAAGTTACAGTCTTGGTAACATCACGAATGGTAAGATCGCCAGTCAAGGCATATTTATTACCGCCCAATGGCTTCATCGACTTACTTGCAAACTTCATTTGAGGAAACTTCTCTGCACTGAAGAAATCATCTCCCTTCAAATGTCCATCTCTTCTCTCATTGTCGGTATTCACTGAATTTACATCTACTGAAAAATTTACAACTGCATCAGACAAATCAGCCTTTGATGCTACTAAACTGCCATCAAACATTTTAAAAGAGCCCTCAACTTCTGAAACCACCATGTGGGTTACAGCAAACTTTACATTAGAATGTCCCTTGTCAACCTTCCATGTGGTTTGCGCCATTGCACCTGAAACTCCTAAAACCAAGATTGCTACGATACTTAAAATTTGTTTTTTCATAATTCTCTTATTTGATGTTTAAACACTAAATTAGGACGTTTATTTTAATTACCCAAATTAGCGAAAACATTAGACAGATTAAACCGTCAAATTGTTTGGTTTCAAAAGGAAATTTTTTCTCAAAAATTTTATTCCATAAATTTCAGAAAATTCAAAACAAGCTCATGACAAAAAGGTCCCTTTCTCTGGTTTCACTGCTCTTGTTTGTAACAGCAATTGCATTTGGTCAAAAAGTATCCCTGGATCAGTTTAAAAACTGGAAACCCAGAAATATTGGTCCCGCTGGTATGAGCGGACGAATTACTTCCATTGACGCCGTGGTGGCAGATCCCAACCAAATTTGGTTAGGTGCAGCTTCAGGTGGTGTTTGGAAAACACTCAACTCCGGCGGAAGCTGGGAATCTGTTTTTGATGAACAACCTAATTTAAATATTGGCTCCCTTGCCATTCAACAATCCAATCCCTCCACCGTATGGGTAGGCACCGGCGAAGGCAACCCAAGAAACTCCATCAACATCGGTGAAGGCATCTACAAAACCATCGATGGTGGCAAAAACTGGAGACGTATGGGTCTTGAGAAAACAAGGAATATTCACCGCATTATAATAGATCCTACCAATCCAAACACCGTTTACGCAGGTGCAATTGGTAATCCTTATGCGGAGCATCCAGAAAGAGGGGTGTTCAAAACGACTGACGGTGGTGAAACCTGGAACAAGATTTTATACACCAATGATACCTCGGGTGTAGGCGACATGATCATGGACCCCTCGAATCCAAACAAGATTTTTGCAGCCATGTGGCAGCACAGAAGAACGCCTTGGAGCCTAAGTAGTGGTGGACAGGGTAGCGG
>JBFYPP010000255.1:0-3142 GCA_041303255.1 Chitinophagia bacterium
CCGCCAGTGGGTGCCTCATTTTGTGCAGCGCTGCCTATGGGTTGGTTGAGGGGTAGGCCCTTGTTGGTTTCGTTTTCTTTGTTGATGGGGTTTTCAATTGCCGGAGGGTGATTGGCTGGTCCATCAACAGTTTTCTCCGTTTTTGGTGCTTGTGTTCTTTGCCCGATGGTCTTTTGTTCTCTGATGGTAAGTTGACGAAAAGCGACTGGTTTTACTTCGTCAATTCGTTTTTTTTTTCCGATTCCATCTTCAGAAACCAAGGCAATTGCTTGTTTTAAGTAGTTGAGTTTGATTAAATGAAATTCAACATGCAACTTCTTGTTTTTAGCCTGTTTAAAGCCAGCTTCTGCTTCTGTTAGAATCGTCATGGCACCAATAATGTAAGATGCCGAACATTCAGCTGCCAAGGCAATGTATTTGTTCCTAAATCCATCCATTACTTGAAGCAAGGATATGGAACGGGCATCTTTGCTTACCAACAAGTTTCTGAAAAATTCTGTCATGCTGTTTAATACCATATCTCCCTCAAACCCTTTTCTGTCAATCTCATCGTAAAGCGACAAAACGCCTGGTAAATCTTGGTTATTCAGTAGCTCAAGCATGCTGAAAAAATAATCTTCATCCAACACATTGAGGTGCTCAAGTGTATTGGTATAGGTAAGTGAGGCGTTGGTAAAGCTGACAATTTTATCGAGCATACTCAATGCATCACGCATACAGCCATCACTTTTTTGAGCAATGATTTGTAATGCTGCAGGTTCCGCTTCTATTCTTTCTTTTTGTGCAATTTCTTCTAGATGAACTACAATGTCTTTTGGGGTAATTCTTTTGAAATCAAAAATCTGACAACGCGATAGAATCGTGGGCAGAATTTTGTGTTTTTCTGTTGTTGCTAAAATAAAAATCGCATGGGCTGGAGGCTCCTCCAATGTTTTTAAAAATGCATTGAAGGCAGAAGCACTAAGCATGTGTACCTCATCAATGATGTAGATCTTGTATTTGCCCGACTGTGGTGCAAACCTTACTTGGTCAATCAATTCCCTGATATCATCTACTGAGTTGTTACTGGCTGCGTCCAGTTCGTGAACATTGAAAGTAGAACCTGTATTAAAAGACAAGCATGAACCGCATCTGTCACAGGCTTCTCCATCTTTTCCAACCTGCTCGCAGTTGATTGTTTTTGCCAAAATTCTTGCGCAGGTGGTTTTACCAACACCACGCGGACCGCAAAACAAAAAAGCATGGGCCAGGTGATTTTGCAGAATGGCATTTTTTAATGTTGTGGTAATATGGGCTTGTCCCACCACTGTTGAAAAGTGCTGCGGTCTATATTTTCTCGCTGAAACAACAAAATTTTCCATCCGGCTGCAAGATAAGAAAAGGTTTAGCGCTTTGGAAGTGCAGGAGAATAGTTTTTATTTGATTCATTGTCTTACTAAGTTTAAATTACGCACTGAATCTCTAAAAAACATTTTGACCGATGAAATACATATTGGCCCTAGATCAGGGTACTACCAGTTCAAGAGCTATTTTGTTTGGCCATGATGGGTCCATAGCTGCAGTAGCTCAAAAAGAGTTCAAACAAATTTTTCCAGAACCGGGTTGGGTTGAGCACGATCCAATGGAAATATGGGTGAGTCAGGCTACTGTTGCAAAAGAAGCCATGTTGAAGTTAAATATTAAAGCAGAAGGGCTGGCTGCCATTGGCATTACCAACCAAAGGGAAACTACGGTGGTATGGGACCGAAAAACTGGAATGCCTATTTACAATGCAATTGTATGGCAAGATAGGCGCACTGCAGGGTATTGCGACCAATTGAGGAGTGAAGGACACGCACTGAAAATTAAAGAAAAAACCGGGTTGATACTGGATGCTTATTTTTCAGGCACCAAACTTAAATGGATTTTAGATCATGTGGAAGGGGCAAGAGAAAAAGCGGAATGGGGCGAACTTGCGTTTGGCACAATAGATACTTGGTTGTTGTGGAAATTAACAGAAGGTGAAGTGCATGCAACAGATGTGAGTAATGCATCCAGAACCATGATGTATAATATAGAAACAATGGAGTGGGATCTTGAGTTGTTGAAATTATTGGATATACCCAGCGCCTTGTTGCCTCAAGTAAAAAGCAACAGCGAAATCTATGGATATGCCACAGCAATTCATTTGAATGAGGTGCCAATTGCTGGTATGGCCGGTGATCAGCAGTCGGCTTTATTTGGACAAATGTGTACTGAGGTGGGCATGGTAAAAAACACCTACGGAACAGGATGTTTTATGCTGATGAACACTGGTGATAAATTGGTGCGCTCAAACAACAACCTGCTTACCACCGTAGCCTGGAAAATAGGAGACAGTACCAATTACGCACTCGAGGGGAGTGTGTTTATTGCTGGAGCTGCAGTACAATGGCTAAGAGATGGATTAAAAATTATTAAAAAATCTTCTGAAGTGCAAGCGCTGGCAGAAAGTGTAGATGATGCAGATGGTGTTGTAGTGGTGCCAGCATTTTCCGGATTGGGCGCGCCGCATTGGAATCCTTATGCAAGAGGGACTATTTTCGGTATCACCAGGGGAACCAAAGATGCACATATTGCCAGAGCAACTTTAGAAAGCATTGCCTATCAAACCTATGATGTTTTGAAAGCCATGGAATCGGATGCCGGGTTGCCTATTAAGGAACTAAGGGTAGATGGTGGTGCAACAGTCAACGATATGCTGATGCAATTTCAAAGTGATGTTCTTTCAGTAAAAGTCTTAAGGCCTGAAGTGATTGAAACTACCGCATTGGGAGCTGCTTATTTAGCAGGGCTTGCAGTTGGGTATTGGGAGGATATAGCATCTATTTCTGCACAATGGAAAGTGTCTGGCAGTTTTTCTCCAAGTATGCCGGAAGAAAAAAAACAAAAACATTTATCAGACTGGCAACGTGCAGTAACTGCAGTTTTGGCATGGAGCAAATAAATTAAGCGGTTAAAAAAGTGAACAGGACCTTCAACATAGAAAAATTAACAGCAGTAAAAGAGTGGGACATTATTGTAATTGGTGGCGGGGCTACTGGCTTGGGAATTGCAGTGGATGCAAGTAAACGAGGGTTTAAAACATTGCTTCTTGAGAAAAATGATTTTGCCAAAGGCACAT
>JBFYPP010000256.1:0-3122 GCA_041303255.1 Chitinophagia bacterium
TGATGTATAATAACAATCCATTGGCCCCTACCGCAGTTCCAAGATCTGAAAATTTTGATAAAATCAACCTTGATAGAGCCATTGCCATATACAAAGAGCGTTTGGGAGATTTGGGCGGTATGCATATAACCATCGTTGGAAGTATCAATGAAACTGAACTGGTAACATTGTTGGAAAAATATGTGGCTGGATTGCCTGCTACTGGGAAGTCGAAATACATCGACAATAAAGTGTCTTTATTTAAAGGCGAAAATGAGTTCAGGTTTAAAAAAGGGAAAGAAGACAAGAGTTTGATTTTGGGTGTTACACACGGAGAAGTTCCCTACAAAGAAGAAACTGTCTTGATGCTGAATGGCTTAAGTGACGCTCTTAATATTATCATCACCGAAGAAATGCGTGAGAAAATACAGGGAATTTATGGCGGTGGAACATCTGTTGAGTTTAGTAAAATTCCCAAAGGGGAATACCAATTGGTGCTTCAGCTTCCATGCGGTCCAGCTAAAGTAGACACACTTATTGCTTCATATAACCAAGAATTAAATAAAATGGCCACACAGGGTATAGACCCATCTTATGTTGAAAAAGTGAAAAAGGCCTGGGTTGAGAAATACAAAGTGGATGTGAAAAGAAATGAGTTTTGGCTTTCTACACTGCAAGCCATTGAAAGAGGCGAGAAAACCAGCGATCGGGTAATTAATGCTGAAAAATATTACAATGCGTTTAGCGCAGAGGATGTAAAAAAAGCAGCGATGTTGTTACTAAAATCGAGTGGAAAATTGATGGCGGTCCAAATGCCTGAATGATAGGAGTCGATCTGTTGGGTGGAATACTGCGAGGTCCAAAATATAAAAGGGGAAGCAGTATTCTGCCTCCCGATGATTAATAACTCACTTTCACTTATACTAAACAGCCTCGTGGTTTTCCATTCCAGATATGATGGAATCTATGTTTACTCTTCTTTCATGCCAAACAAGGTTTGGATAAAATCTATTTTTTTACTGTTTAACTAAGTTGCTCTACAAATATGCAATTATTAAACGTATAATACAAATTGAATTTATTTATATTTGCATAGACACTGTCTATATGAACATACAACAATTAGAATACGTAATAGCACTGGATACCTTCAGGAACTTTGTGAAAGCTGCTGAAAAATGCCATGTTACCCAGGCTACCTTGAGCATGATGATTAAAAAGTTGGAAGAGGAATTGGGTGCCAGAATCTTCGACAGAAGCAAGAAGCCCTTGGTTCCCACTGAAATAGGTAAAAGGGTGGTTGATCAGGCAAGGGTAATTTTGCAGGAAGAAAAACGGATGCGGGAGCTCATAAAAACAGAGACCGGGGTAATCAGTGGAGAATTGAAGCTTGGAATCATACCAACACTGGCTTCATATATCCTTCCTATTTTCATGACGAGCTTCTTGAAAAAGTATCCACAGGTGAGGCTAAAAATTAGTGAGCTTACTACGGATGAGATTGTTCACAAGCTGGGAATCAATCAGTTGGATGCGGGTCTACTGGCCATCCCTCTTTTAAGAAAGGAAATCACTGAGCATCCGTTGTTTCAAGAAGAATTTGTGGTTTATGCCTCAAATGAACAAGTATTGCTAAAGAAAAAGTTCGTTTTGGCAAATGATATTGATCCTAACCAGCTTTGGTTGCTTGAAGAAGGGCATTGCATGCGCTCTCAAGTGGTTAATCTGTGTGCCTTAAAAGAGCTAGAGAAGGAACAACACCAGCTGGAATTTGCCGCCGGCAGCATCGAAACTTTAAAAAAGATAATTGAGTTAAATAAAGGGATAACCATTTTGCCCAAGCTGGCCCTAAACGACATGTCTGAGAAACAAAAAGGGAATGTTCGTCATTTTAAATCACCTGCTCCAGTGAGAGAAATTGGAATGGTTACGTACCGCAACCATGTAAAAGAACCATTAATTGAGGCGCTTAAAAAAGAGATCCTGATGCATATTCCCAAAGAAATGGCAATTGACAAAAATCGAAAGCCGGTTAATATTTAACATTCTATTTTCTTGTTCTTTGTAAATCGACCTTAGTTTTGCGTTTTCTTGGACTTCTCTTTTGCAAACATGTTTTGAAAAGATCGGTTTAAGTGTAAAATCTGTTCTGTTGTAGTTCTAAAATATATTTATGGCTGGTTTTGATGTGAATGTATCCCTCGCTGTTGCGATTAAACGCTTCTTTTCTGTCATTCGTATTGAGAAAAAAGAAGTATCGGCCATCTATTTCTATGCCATCTTTAGTGGTTTAATCCAACTCTCATTACCCCTTGGTATTCAAGCCATCATTAATTTTTCTCAGGTAGCAGCTGGTAGAACAGAATTACCTGTTTCGATGTGGCTATTGATTTTTCTTGTAGTTGGCGGGGTTTTTGTTGTTGGTATTGTACAGGTAAACCAAATGAAGGTGGTAGAGAAAATACAACAACGCATCTTTACCCGCTATGCATTTGAATTCACGTACAAAATTCCACGATTCAAAATAAAGGATGTTGATGATTATCACTTGCCTGAACTGGTAAATCGATTTTTTGATACAGTCTCTCTTCAAAAAGGATTATCCAATATTTTGTTAGATATCCCACTTGCAATTATTCAAGTGGTGTTTGGACTAATTCTATTGTCACTTTACAGTCCCTTATTTGTTCTTTTGGGTATTCTCTTAATTATAATTTTATACCTGGTTTTATACCTTACTGCAAAAAAAGGGTTGGATGCTTCCATACGAGAAAGTGATTTCAAATACAGTGTTGCTGCATGGATTGAAGAATTGGCAAGAACCTTTAAAAGCTTTAAGGTATCGGGGAAGGGCAATATGCATTTAAAAAAGACAGACCAACTTGTTGTGGGATATCTTGAATCAAGGACAGATCATTTTGATGTACTTAAATTTCAATATTGGAGTTTAATTTTCTTTAAACTCTTGATCACGGCTACTATGTTGGTTGTGGGTGCAATATTGTTGATTGAACAACAACTTAATGTGGGACAATTTATTGCTGCAGAAATTGTTATTCTTACCGTACTCACCGCAGTTGAAAAGTTGATTCTCAGTTTAGATAAGGCCTATGATGTGCTTACGAGTTTAGAAAAACTGAGTA
>JBFYPP010000257.1:0-3087 GCA_041303255.1 Chitinophagia bacterium
GAATTATTAATGCCAAAATTAATTGGTATTAAACTTACCGGCAAGTTAAATGGATGGGCATCTCCAAAAGACGTCATCCTAAAAGTAGCTGGCATATTAACAGTTAAAGGCGGAACAAATGCCATAGTAGAATATTTTGGTGAAGGTGCAATAAACATGAGTTGTACAGGAAAAGGGACTATTTGCAATATGGGTGCGGAAATTGGCGCAACTACTTCCACATTTGGGTATGACGACAGTATGGGTCGTTATTTGCGTGCAACAGGAAGAGAAGCCGTTGCAGATCTTGCAGATGGTATCCGTTCATATTTAACGGGAGATGCTGAAGTGTATGCCAATCCAGAAAAATATTTCGACCAAGTTGTTGAAATCAACTTGACTGAATTAGAACCCCATTTGAACGGTCCTTTTACTCCAGATTTAGCAACCCCAATTTCTCAAATGAAAGAAGCTGCAGCAAAGAACAATTGGCCAACAAAAGTAGAAGTGGGATTGATTGGAAGTTGCACCAACTCTTCCTATGAAGATATTAGTCGTGCTGCAAGTCTTGCCAAACAAGTTGCAGAAAAAGGGTTGAAAACAAAAGCAGAATTTACCATTACTCCAGGTAGTGAACTTGTTCGTTATACCATTGAAAGAGATGGCTTCTTAGATACATTTGCACAAATCGGAGCTACTGTTTTTGCGAATGCATGCGGACCATGTATAGGAATGTGGGATAGAATGGGTGCGGAAAAACAAGAAAGGAATACAATCGTGCATTCTTTCAACAGAAACTTTGCAAAACGTGCAGATGGCAATCCAAATACCCTGGCATTTGTAGCAAGTCCAGAGTTGGTAACCGCCCTTGCCATCGCTGGAGACCTCACCTTCAACCCAATTACAGATACCTTAATCAATGAAAAAGGGGAAGTAGTAAAATTAGATCCTCCAAAAGGAGATGAATTGCCATTCAAAGGATTTGCTGTTGAAGATGCCGGCTATCAAGCGCCTGCTGAAGATGGAAGTGGCATTCAAATTGATGTGAAAGAAGATAGCAAACGATTACAATTATTATATCCATTCTCCGTATGGGAAGGGACAGATTTGAAAGGGTTGAAATTGCTAATTAAAGCAAAAGGAAAATGTACAACAGACCATATCTCTATGGCAGGTCCGTGGTTGAAATTTAGAGGTCACTTAGACAACATCAGCAACAATATGCTCATTGGTGCAGTAAACTATTTTAACGAAAAGACAGACAGCGTTAAAAATCAATTGACCGGAGAACATGGACCAGTTCCTGCAACACAACGTGCATATAAAGCAGCAGGTATCGGTACTATTGTATTTGGTGATGAAAACTATGGTGAGGGATCTTCAAGAGAACATGCAGCCATGGAACCAAGACATCTTGGTGTTCGCGTAGTAATGGTAAAATCATTCGCAAGAATTCATGAAACCAATTTAAAGAAGCAAGGTATGCTTGCGCTTACCTTCGCCAACAAAGAAGATTATGAAAAAGTTCTGGAAGATGATACCATTGATGTAACTGGATTAACCTCGTTCACTCCTGGTGTTTCACTTCACGTTGTATTGAATCACAAAGATGGCAGTTCTGATACCATTGAAGCAAACCACAGTTACAATGCTCAGCAAATTGAGTGGTTCAAATCTGGAGGTGCACTAAATGTAATTAGGGCAGCAGCAAAAAAATAGCTTTTGTTACATCAATAGAAAAGGGGTGAGTTTATTCTTTCCCCTTTTTTTGTTTTTGGACTGGCTTACTTGTTTTGTTCGGGGGACTTGTAGGTGTTGACGGATTGACCGCAGGTTTAGGTACCACGACAGGGGGTAACTGACTCATTTTCTGCTCTGGTTGTCCATATTCAAAACGCTCTGTTTTGGTTACCGTCCCCATGGTTCCATCATAGTAATTCCATACTCCATGTTTTATCTCCGCTGATTCATGTTTGATTATTTTTTTGATCATCTGTTCTGGATGATCAATGTCAGGTACCATTATCGTATCATAAGGATTGGAAGGATCAACAGCCTTCCAGCTCTCTTCACGTATCAAATCACCCATCCGATTGTAATACACTTGCTTTCCATCCCTAAAACCTGCAATAAAATACTCTTGGGCAATAAGATCACCCATCAAACTAAATTTCTTCCAAGGTCCCTGCTTTTTATCGTTGTAGAAATAGCCTTCTTCTTCAAATCCGGGTTCCCCCCTCACCTCTTCGTACCTGAACCACCATGGCCCCTGTTTTTGCTTTTTCTTATCTATCCTGTTGATGGTATCCCCTCTTGGTGTTAGTTTGAATTCCATCCAATATTGCGCATTGGACATTGAAGGAAAAACAAAAAAAACAACAAAAATCAGCTTGCTTAGGAAATACCTTGGTTTAGCCTGAATATTTTTATATTGCACCATCCTTCAATTTAAAAAAAACAAGCCAAATGGAAAGTAAAGTTTTTCATAAATCATTGCTAAGGTCCTTGGGTTTTTTGTCTTTGCTATTTTCATCAACACTTATAACATTTGCTCAAATCAAACCCAGTAATGGTGAATTGAGGATGAAAAGTCTTTCAGAAAAAAACAACCGTGCAAACAATAGCTTGTTAAAAGACATCAGTTTCAGAAATATTGGTCCGAGTATTATGAGCGGCCGTGTAGATGATTTAGAAGTAAATCCGAATGACCCTACAGAATTTTATGTGGCATATGCTACAGGCGGATTATGGCATACCACCAACAATGGCCAAAGTTTTACACCAATATTTGATAAAGAAGCTGTAATTGGTATCGGAGATATAGCAGTCGATTGGAAAAACAAAACCATTTGGGTAGGTACTGGTGAAGTGAATAGTAGTCGCTCTTCTTATGCAGGCATTGGTGTGTACAAGAGTGCTGACAATGGCAAAAGTTGGCAATACCTTGGTTTACCAGAAAGTCATCATATTGGCAAAATACTTCTAAACCCAGAAAACCCTGATCAGGCTTGGGTTGCAGCGCTTGGTCACTTGTACTCCTCCAACAAAGAAAGAGGTGTGTATAAAACCAATGATGGTGGAAAAACCTGGAAACAAACATTGTATATC
>JBFYPP010000258.1:0-3086 GCA_041303255.1 Chitinophagia bacterium
CTTAAATTACCATAGCCGTAATTATGGTACCATTTTGATCTTGATGGATGACCGCCTCTATTTCCCAAGGTTACCACCACAAAACCAAACTGCGCTAATCTATCAATACGATCCATGCTTCGTCCAAAGGCTTTGTTGACTGATTCAGTTTGTGGACCAGGATATACATAAGCGATGATGGGATATTTTTTAGTTGAATCAAAATCAAATGGCTTGTACATCACCCCATATAAATCTGTAACACCATCATCAGCTTTGGCAGTAAAAGGTTCTGGAAACTTATATCCGGCTTGCATCAACGCAGTGAGGTCGGTTTTTTCCAAATCCATTATTTTCTTGCCATTGGCATCGTACAATGCAGAAACAGGTGCAGTATTTACTCTTGATGAGTTATTGATAAAAAACTTCTTAGCATCATCCAAAACCACAGCATGGTCAAAATCTCCGGTGTTCAACAATTTAACACCGCTACCGTCTAAACCTGCTTTATAAAAATGAAGATAGTAAGGGTCTTCTCCCGCTTCTTTTCCATTTGCTGTAAAATAAACTGTCTTGGTTTTTTCATCAAAACCTTCAATTTCTTCCACGTGCCATGGTCCGCTAGTTACCTGACCCTTTAACTTTCCGTCAGCATCATAGTGATACAGATGCGCCCATCCATCTTGCTCGCTCCAGTGAATGAATTCTTTACCGTTGTTGAAGAACAAAGGCTTTCTAATTTCAATGTAGGTATTGAGACGCTCTTCTACAAGCACATTCACCTTTGAAGAAGTGATATCGTAAGAACATACATCAACTTTCTTCAGGTCTCTGCTTGTCCTGCTGAAATAAAAACGATTGTCGTCGCCTAACCATTTAAGTGGACGATGATCTTCATCACGCATTTTCTTTTCCATGTCTGCTGGCCATGCTGCTACTTCCTGGTCCTTGAATTGCTCTACACCAATACGCTGCATTTTTTTATCAGCAACAGCGTACAAATACATTTCTCTTACTGGTGCTTCTTTTTCACCTGGCATATGGTATTTATAGGTTTCCAATGTTGGTCGTGGTTCTGCAATACTATTCAACACCCAAAGGTCTTTTACTTTTCTGCTGTCTGTTCTCATCACCACAAAATGTTGAGAATTGGGTGACCAAAGCACAGGGACTGACTTTCTTTTTTTTGCATTTGCGATTTGCTCTACGTTACTCTCTCCAAATCCTTCTCCAAAACCATAATATTGAATTCCATCTTTGGTAAGCTGTTCTTCAACAATGGTTGAATCTTGGTCATTCAATGCCGCCTTTCTCATGTTGGCCGTATCCATGCGGTAGAGATTAAAGTTTTTCCCATATACAACCCATTTCTGATCAGGTGAAACATTCGCCCATGAAGGCTTGGCGACTGGCTTCTTGTGGTCTTTGAGTTCAACCAATGAATCAGTAGTTACGTTGTATTCGAAATAGAAAACCTTTTTCTCTTTTGCTGCATTTCCTTTTTTAGTTGAATCTTTCTTTTCAACTTCCAGACTGCTCTTTACTTCAAAGCGAATCCAATTGTCATCGCGAACAAACTTGAGGTTTTCAATGGAAAGATGTTTTCCATCAAAAGGATCTTTTACGATACGTGTTAGGTTCGCAGCTAATTTATCATTATCGAACATGGGTGTCTTGGTCATTTTCATAGGATCGACTACTACCCATTTTTTACCAGAAGTCGTTTCATACATGTACCAAAACTTATTTCCGGATTTGGTCCAATGTGGATCCACCGAAGTAGAAAAAATCATTTTCTCTAATCGCTTTGGAGAAAACTTAGATGCCAAATCATAATTGGCTTTTTGGTGATAGTTCTGCTGAGCAGATACCAGACAAACAGACAAAACTGTTACCAAAACGAATACTATTCTTTTCATGTGCAGATAATTTCGGTTATGCTTAAAGATAAAGCCAAAATGGTTAAATTGAACCTGTATGGAAAACTTGCGTTATGTCTTTTTATTTCTTAGCTTTTACCTCATGAGTATAATGGAAACAAATGCACAGAAAATCTTATCCTACTTGGCTTTGGGCGACTCTTACACGATTGGCGAAAGCTTGCCACTTGAGGATAATTTTCCACACCAGACTGTCGCCTTACTGCGCAAAAAAGGAATATCTATCACAGATCCAGAAATTGTAGCCAAGACGGGGTGGACAACCGATGAGCTGATGGATGCAATTTCAAAACGGTCTTTAAAAAGTAGTTACGACTACGTAAGCTTATTGATCGGAGTTAACAACCAATACAGAGGAAGAGATATTGCTAGCTATCAAAAAGAGTTTGAGCAGCTGTTGTTACAAGCTATTCAATTTGCAGGAGACAAACCTCAATATGTTTTTGTACTCAGCATACCCGATTGGGGAGCAACACCTTTTGCAGAAGGAAGAGATCGAGTTAAAATTGCCAGTGAAATCAATCATTTCAATGATGCAAATAGGAAAACTGCAGAAAAGCATAAAGTACACTACATTGAAATCACAACTGGCACCCGAGAAGTAAAGCAAGATTTAAGTCTGGTAGCTGAAGACAAACTACATCCATCCAAAAAAGAGTATGCACGATGGGCTGAAAAACTCAGTAGCGCTATTGAACAAACACGGTAAGTTATTTACGCAGGCTTTTGAAAAGCTGAAGAATCATTAGTCCGATAAAAACAACCAAGCCGACTTTAATTTCTTTGTCGTATTTCTTAGCAAATGATTTAATGTCCATCTCTATTCGTTTTTAATAAAAGTTGCCATCTCTTCAGCATAAGCTTTTGCTTTTTCAGCAGCAGCCGAAGCGAAGTCCTCTTTGCTCGAAGCAAAAATAATATCTCTGCTGGAATTAACAAGTAATCCAATTTCATTATTCATTGCCTTTTGAGAAATCTCGCTTAAGCTTCCCCCTTGTGCACCTACACCTGGAACCAGGAAAAAATGATCGGGTGCAATGGAGCGCAGGTTAATGAATTCATCGGCGCGTGTTGCACCAACTACAAACATTAAATTTTCAGGTGTGCCCCATGAAGCGACTGTCCTGATGACCTTCTCATAAAGTCTTTCCCCGCCTTCTAATGTTT
>JBFYPP010000259.1:0-3059 GCA_041303255.1 Chitinophagia bacterium
TTTCTAAAATTACCGAGGGTAAAATAAATGCTTTCTTTAAAGAAAGTACACTTACCGCCCAGGCTTTTGTAAAAGACGGTAGCATGTCTGTTGGTGATTACCTCAAATCTAAAGATGGTGATTTGAAAGTAGTTTCTTTCAAGCGTGTAGCTTTAGGATAAATTTAAATTGGTCTCCAAGAAATAGAAAAGGGTCTTCAAGATGAAGACCCTTTTTGTATATTCGCACTATGCAACCCATATATAAAAGAATCCTGCTAAAATTATCTGGTGAGTCTCTCGTGGGAGAGAACAATTTCGGTATTGACCCAAGCATGGTGAACCGATATGCACGAGAAATCAAAAGTGTAGTAGACCTTGGCGTTGAAGTTGCCATTGTAATAGGTGGTGGTAATATTTACCGGGGCATGAACGAATCGGAGACCGGAATTGAAAGAGCCCATGGAGATTATATGGGAATGTTGGCTACGGTAATCAATGGTATGGCTATACAAGCCATGTTGGAAAAACAGGGCATGTACACCCGTCTTCTCAGTGCCATCAAAATGGAACAGGTTGCAGAACCCTATATTCGTAGAAGAGCGATCAGGCACCTTGAAAAAAAACGTGTTGTAATCTTTGGAGCAGGTACGGGCAATCCCTATTTCACTACTGATACAGCAGGATCTCTTCGTGCTATTGAAATTGAAGCCGATGTAATTTTAAAAGGTACCAGGGTTAATGGAATTTATTCAGCTGATCCAGAGAAAGATCCGACTGCGGTAAAATACGATAACATTTCATTCAGAGAATGTATTGATAAAAACCTCAAGATTATGGACATGACTGCATTTACATTGTGTATGGAGAATAAGCTTCCCATCATCGTATTTGACATGAATGCAGAGGGTACCTTAAAGCGGTTGGTTTGTGGTGAGAAAGTAGGAACACTTGTGCAATAACCAGTGAATTTTTGTAATCTATGTCTATAGCCGATATCCGAAAAGATTATCAACTCAAATCACTTTCTGAATTAGAAGTTAACAATAATCCATTTTCTCAGTTTTCTAGCTGGTGGGATGAGGCCGTTCAATCTGAAATTGATGAAGTCAATGCCATGACCTTATCAACCATTACCAATGAAGGCAGGCCTTCATCAAGAATCGTTTTATTGAAGGGCTTTGACGAAAGAGGATTTGTTTTTTTTAGCAATTACAACAGTAACAAGGGTCAGCAAATTAGCAGTAACAGTCATGTATCTCTTTTGTTTTTTTGGAAAGAGTTAGAGCGACAAATTAGAATAGATGGGATATGCAGTAAGGTATCTGCTGAAGAAAGCGATGCCTATTTTAATAGCCGTCCAATAGGTAGTCGCCTTGGCGCTTGGGCCTCACCACAGAGTGAGAAAATACAAGATAGAGAAGTGTTGGTGGAAAGACTTGCAGCGGTTACCCAGGAGTTTGGGTTAGAAAATGTACCTAGACCACCACATTGGGGTGGATATCACGTAATGCCAATCCGTATTGAGTTTTGGCAGGGCAGAAGCAATCGCTTGCACGATCGAATCTTGTATGAGCAGCATGAACATGCTTGGCAGATTAGCAGACTTGCACCTTAAAAATCAGTAATTAGCAATAGATTATTTATCTATCTACTAATTACCAATCTGCTATTAATCTTTTTTTGCTGGAACAACTTTCTTGGTTGTTTTTGCAGGTCTTGCCTTACCGAAAGATCCTTTGAAAATTTTTCCTTTCTTGGTTTTTTTGTCGCCTCTTCCCATGGTACTTATTTTTTTAGTTTATAGAAAAAAAAAGCAAGACACGCAAGCGTCTTGCTTTTTAAATGTTTTTGATGCAATTAGATCTTTGAAGAAAGTTCTTTACCAGCTTTGAACTTAGCAACCTTCTTTGCTTTGATTTTGATTACAGCCCCAGTTTGTGGGTTACGGCCGTTACGAGCAGCTCTCTTTGTTACAGAGAAAGTACCGAAACCTACCAATGTAACTTTACCACCACCTTTCAAGGTTTTAGTGATTGCACTGATAAAAGAATCAAGTGTAGCGTTTGCTTGTGTCTTGGTAAGACCCGCATCGTCAGCGAGTTTTGCGATCAATTCAGCTTTGTTCATAAAAAGAAATTTAATTGATTTGTATGAAACAAATTTAGATGCTTTTTATATTAAACAAAAATTTATTTCTTCAGGTTTTCCTCTATAATGCAGTCTAGGGCTGCATTATAGACCATAATTGTATTTTATTTTTCCACAGTTATTGCACAATTTCCATCAGGGTCCTAAATCCGAGTACTTGGTTACTCCATTTTTGAGTTCCTTTCAAACGTAGTGCTGGTGCGTGATTTGATATATAGTTGTTGTAATTGTCTAAGTTGGATACAAAGAATTGAACTGCAAAACTTAGATCTTCTGATTCATCAACTTCCAAAATTCGGAGCATTTGATTTCTTTCAAACAAGCCAGTAGCCATCATTTCAGGCATATGAGTTTCTTTCATCCATGTTAGCCACTCATCATGAACCTCGTGGGAAATCATGTAGGTGATGTTGTATACAATCATAGGTTGGAGAGTTTAAGGTAAACTGGACAATGATCGCTGTGCTTGATATCTGGGTATATTTCAGCGTCTTCAATTCTTGATTTTAAGTTATTGCTTACATTGATGTAGTCTATTCTCCATCCTTTATTATTAAGACGAACACTCGGAAAACGTTGACTCCACCAAGAATAGCGATGTGGTTCAGTATGTACTTCCCTAAAACTGTCGGTCCACCCGGAAGCAAAAAAATCATCCATCCACGCCCTTTCTTCAGGTAGAAAGCCTGTTGTTTTTTTATTTCCTTTTGGATCGTGGATATCAATTTCATTATGGGCTATGTTGTAATCTCCACAAAGAACAATGCCCTCATGTTTATTTATAATTCCATTTAAATAGGATTGCATTTCTTGAAGCCACTCCATTTTAAAGGATTGTCGCTCGTCTCCTGAAGTGCCTGAAGGGAAATAAGCATTGATTAACAACAGCTTGCCAAAATGCAATTGAATTACCCTTCCTTCATCATCGCT
>JBFYPP010000260.1:0-3040 GCA_041303255.1 Chitinophagia bacterium
TTCTAATAAAGGCATCCTGTAAAATTTCTAAAATCAATTCTTTAAAGGATGTGCCATTCACCCTCAAGATAGCACCAATTGATGTATAATCCTCATCCTCACTTAATCCGCATTGTGCATTTACTTCTAGCACATATAACTTTCCTGTTTGATCGTCCATTCGTATATCTACCCTTGTATAGCCAGTACCTGTAACGGCATGGTAAGCTTCAAGACTGATCTTTCTAATTTCTTCTGCCAGTGCAGTTTCTACAGTTTGGTACTCATAAAAATTTTCGTTTTTGGGCATCGGTGTTTCCTCTTCATAGATTTCCCATAATCGGTCGAATGAAAGAAATTTTTCCTGATCTGGAAGTGATGCATGAAATACACGTTCAACCGGATAATAGACCCTGCAATGTTCAGGATGTCTAGATGATCCAGTAATCATCGTTGTGAATTCTCTTCCGGTAATAAATGATTCTGCAACAATACCATCGATGGATAAATCCCATCCACGGTATCCTGCAAACATGTTGTGTAATTGTTCTTTGAGTGCTGCTTTATTGTTGACTACATTCTTGATGCCAACGCCCATACTTCCACCCGAAACGGATGGTTTTAAAATGACGGATGTGCCTAAGGTATCAAAGAGATGGTCTATGTTGTCTTCTTTCGAAAGTATTTTATCCCATTTCGCTGTTGGCACCAAAGCCTGGTCAAACGCCTGTTTCATGGGAATTTTGGAAGTGGTGATGGTATAAAAATATTCTTCAGATCCAGTATAGATGAGGTTAGCCTCTTCCAATTTCTTTACAACCGAAACACCAGGCGTGCCATTGATTTCATCACCATCGCAGAGGTTCAGAACTACGGGAGTTTTAGTACTTGTATTTTTTGAAAGAACAATTTCGTCGATCACCTGATTAAAGCTTTGCATGGTAACCGGTTGCCATTTCCATTCAACATTTAATTCAGCAAAGATTTTGGTGTATTCGGCTATGCTTTGGGTGAAATCGTAATAATAGCTGATGTTTTCATCTTCTGATTCTAGATGTGGAGCAAATACATAAATGAATACATCATTCAATAACATTCATAAATGTATAAAGTATAATTATAGTTTGGGTAAGAACCTTCCTACTTTTTTCTGATAGTCGCTATATTTTGGATATTTCTTTGAAGAGATCTCTTCTGAGAAATCAGAGCTGCCTTTGAAAAGGATCACCAGTAATACAGATCCTACTATAGACCAGTTGATCCATTCACCAGTTGCTGTTACGCTAAAGAGATAAAAAACAATCCAGATGGCTTGTTCAGCTGTATAGTTTGGATGGCGCATCTTCGACCATAATCCAGTTGTTATAAATCCATCAGCATAAGGGCCTAGGTCCTCACCCGCGTTTTTACGACGGTATTTTTCTGTTTGATAATCGTATTGTTGTTGATCGGCTATAAATTCCATCAAAACCAATCCAACGAAAACCGCTGCCAGTGTGTAGTCCATCACACCAAGTGGATTTGAATTTTCTGCGAGTGAGGTAACAACTGGAACGGTAAATAAAAAAATAAGGGTGTTTTGGTAAAAGCAAATGAAGAAGAGGTTGAAGAGTAGCCAAACGATTGGATTTTTAAATCCAGGCCTTTGACGCAAAACTTCCCAGCGGTAATCTTCTTCGCCTTCCCAGAATTTCCAGCTATAACCGCCACGTCTTGCAAAGTTGAAGGTGAGTCGTGCTGCCCAGATGCTAACCAATACGGACATCAATACCATGCGCTCGTTCCATCCACCCAGGTAGGTCATGTACCAGGCATAAGGTGCAGGTACGATACTCCAGAGTTTATCAACTTGTGAATTGTTGCCGGTAAGCTGACCAACTACAAACGTAAATGCAATGACAGCAAACAAGCCCCAAGCGGTTTCTTTGATGATGTTGATTTGCGAATCAGTTGGTGGGGTGCCTAAAAAATAAGCTGCAATGGGAAGCAGGATAATCGTGGCCATTAAAAAGTTGACAGTCTTTTTCATGAGCAAGTATTGGTTATAGAGCGGTGAGCAAAAGATATCTTATCGCAAATAAACTGAATTCTTTATCATTTTTAATAGGTTATCTCGTTTTTTATCTATTGATTTCAAAAGTCATTGCTGATAAAATCATCTAAATTTGCAGGACCTTAAATCATTCCAATGAAATCGTTTTTTCGCACGATACACTTGTTTCTGAGTCTTGCATCCGGACTATTTATCATGATTGCCTGTTTCACCGGCGCTATACTTGTTTTTGAAGAGGAGTTACAACATGCGTTGCACAATGAAAGGTACTTTGTAAAAGAGCAGAAAGAGCTTCAATTGCCTGTAGCACAGGTTACTGCAGGAATAAAGCAGCAACTTCCAGATGCAAAAATTACTGGGGTTAAAATTTACAGTGATCCAACGAGGAATCTTGAATATGCAGTCACTTTACCTGAAGTGAAAACAGCTGATGCACCAAAAGCAGAAGGAAAGAAGGTTACCGCTTTTGTGGATCCATATAGTGGAAAGCTTATTGAGTTGTATACGTATGGGGATTCTTATTTCTATACGGTTATGGCTTTGCACAGGTGGTTGTTGGCAGATGATATTGGCAAGTTGATTATGGGTACGGCTACTTTGTTGTTTTTGTTCATCATGATTACCGGTGTGATTTTATGGTGGCCAAAGACGAAAATGATTTTGAAGCAAAGGGTATCCATCATGTGGAGTGCGGGTTGGAAGAGATTGTCGCGCGATTTCCACTATACCCTTGGAATTTATTCAGTCCTCTTCTTGTTTATTTTTGCATTTACAGCGTTGGTATGGAGTTTTCAGTGGTTCAACGATGGTATTTATGTGATTACAAAATCTTCAAAAGATCCCATCAAAGCGCCTAAGTCGGAGTTCGTAGATTCTTTACAACAGGTGGATGTAGATGAGGTATTGGCTGATGTATATTCACGTGTTCCGAAAGCTGTTTTTTACACTGTTTCCATTCCGTCTGACAGTACAGGTTCTTTTGGTGTGAATGTATTGCAGAGAGGAGCG
>JBFYPP010000261.1:0-3030 GCA_041303255.1 Chitinophagia bacterium
GGGTAAACATAGATGGTTAAAACCGGACCAAAAATTTCCTCACACATCGTGGTGTATTTTGGATCTGTTGTTTCGATGACAGTCGGTTGTATAAAATAACCCAAACTCTTGTCACAGTTACCACCCGCAACAATTTTCGCTTTTGATGAACGCTTGGCTTTGTCTATATATGTTTTGATTTTGTTGAATGATTTTTCATCAATAACGGCATTGATAAAATTACCCATGTCTTCTACAGACCCCATTTTAAAACTGTTGATTCCAGCAACTAATTTTTTGCGTATCGCTGAAGCCAGGTTTGAAGGAATATAAGCACGAGAAGCCGCCGAACATTTCTGCCCTTGATATTCAAAAGCACCCCTCAATAAGGCAGTCGCCACTAAATCTACATCTGCGGATGGATGAACCATTATAAAATCCTTTCCCCCTGTTTCTCCAACAATTCTTGGGTAGGTTTTATAAGAACCCATATTTGCACCAATGGTCCTCCACATTTGGTTAAACACGCCGGTAGATCCTGTAAAATGCACTCCAGCAAACTGAGGGTGTGAGAAACATATTTCACCCAGTACAGGTCCATCTACATAAATCAAGTTAATAACCCCATCTGGTAGTCCAGCTTCTTTCATCACCTTCATGAACATCTGTGCAGAATATACCTGTGTGTTTGCACATTTCCAAACAACCGTATTACCGCACAATGCAGCAGCAGCAGGTAGGTTACCACCAATAGCAGTAAAATTGAATGGTGTTACAGCCAATACAAAACCTTCTAAGGGACGATACTCCAACCTGTTGTGCATACCAGGTGCACTGATGGGTTGTTGTTTATAAATTTCACTGAGAAAATGGACATTGAACCTTAAAAAATCAATCAACTCACAGGCTGCATCAATTTCAGCTTGGTATACATTTTTACTTTGCCCTAGCATGGTGGTACCATTCATATAAGGCCTGTATCTGCCTGCAATTAAATCAGCTGCTTTCAAGAATATAGCAGCCCTGCTTTCCCAAGGCATCGCTTCCCACGCAGCTTTTGCTGTTAATGCAGCATTAATAGCCGATTTTACATGCTTTGCTTCACCATGATGAAAATAGCCAAGTATATGTTTTTTTTCATGAGGCGGACGAATTGCAATTTTATTTCCAGTTTTAATCTCCTTACCTCCAATATGCATGGGAACATCAACTTGTGTAGACTTCAATTCAGTCAATACTTCTTTTAACCTAGCTCTTTCCGATGTACCAGGTGCATAAGTAAGTACCGCTTCGTTAATTGGCATTGGTAAACTATAGTGTCCATTATTCATAGCAAACGATTTTTATTTTATTAGGTTACATTTTCTTTTTCCATCATTAAATAAGCCTTGATAAAACCATCAAGATCACCATCCATAACTGGTTGAACATTACCCACCTCAAAATCAGTTCTGTGGTCTTTAATCATTTTATACGGATGAAAAACATAGCTTCGAATCTGGCTTCCCCACTCTATCTTTTTCTTTGAAGCGTTGCTGGCGTTTTTCAATTCTTCACGCTTGCGCATCTCTTCTTCATAGAGCTTACTTTTTAACATCTTGAGTGCCTTCTCTCTGTTTTCGCCCTGGGTTCTGGCTTGCTGACATTCTACAATAATGCCACTGGGTAAGTGTTTTAAGCGTACAGCTGTTTCTACCTTGTTTACGTTCTGACCACCTTTACCACCTGATCTATAAAAATCCCATTCAAGATCAGCCGGTCCTATTTCAATTTCAATGGAATCATCTACAAGCGGGTACACGTAAACGGAAGCAAATGAAGTATGTCTTCTTGCATTGCTGTCAAAAGGTGAGATTCTTACCAAACGGTGAACGCCATTTTCAGCTTTCAAAAAGCCATATGCAAAGGGACCTTCAAATTGTAAAACAGCGGACTTAATACCTGCGCCGTCGCCATCTTGCCAATCCAACTCGGTGACAGTCCATCCTTGCTTTTCGCCATACATTCTATACATGCGCACAAGCATTTCAGCCCAATCTTGACTTTCTGTTCCACCTGCTCCACTGTTAACTTGTAATACCGCAGGTAATTCATCCTCTGGCTGGTTCAATGTGCTTTTGAATTCAGTCTCATCCAAGGCTACAACGGCCTTCTCGTTGGCTTGCTTAACCTCTTCTTCCGTGCACTCCCCTTCTTTCCAAAAATCAAATAAAATTGAAAAATCATCAACTGCAGATGCTGTTGAACTGTACAGATTCAACCAATACTCATTGAGCTTGATATTCTTTAGGATTTCTGTTGCGCGTTTATTGTCATCCCAGAAACCGGGAGAAAGCGACTTTTGTTTGTCCTCTTTTACTTTATATAGTCTGTTCTCAACGTCAAAGAAACCTCCTCAAGACGGTAAGACGGTCCTTCATAGTTTTTAATTGCTCTATTGTCATACGATTACAAAAATAATTGAATTCAATGAATGTAAATCCAAAATAATCGCAAAACAGAACCATATGGTAAATCAATTGTTAGATGGGCATGATACAAGCCTATAATTTTCTATTTTCTTGGCAATTATTTCCTGAAAAAGGCACTTACGAAAAAGGCGAAAGACCAAAATCAGGGACATACAAAATTGGATCGACTGACGCTAGAAATGAGATGAATGTTGAAATGAATTGGGTTACGCTAGAAAACCAAGCCTTTTCTTCAATATACAGTCTGGTAGCCGATGGAGATTTACACCATCTTGGGGATGAACACATGGCCGAAAAAGCGAAAGTCAATTTCATTGACAGCATCAGCTTCGAAATTTTATTTGTTGTGTCGCCAGACCAGACCTTGAAAGTAATGCATGAAATCATGCCGAATGGGTATTTAAAAGTGACTGAAGATGGATACATGGAAGATGGAACGATGTATAAAAATACTTCCTTGTACCACAAACAAATGAGTGTATTACCCTATTCTTCATCAGTTTCTGGAGCAGTAATCAGGCCCACTGAAGAAGGAATGATCAGGCATAAATCGCTAACTGCCATGGAGGAACAAACCAAT
>JBFYPP010000262.1:0-3029 GCA_041303255.1 Chitinophagia bacterium
CAACCAAGCCAGGTGAAAAATTTGTTCCTCAATTGATAAGTAGCGGAAAAGGCAGAACAACCTGCGGTGCCTTTTTGAAAGACAACAAGCATGTGGTATATGCCTCAACCCATTTATCAGACGAAGCGTGTCCGCCTGTTCCCGATCGTTCAAAATACGGCAATAAATACATTTGGCCTTTATATCCCTCCTATGATATTTTTGTTGCCGACCTCAACGGCAAAGTCACTAAACGTTTAACAGATCATCCAGGTTACGACGCTGAGGCAACCATTTCCCCAGATGGCAAAACCATGTTGTTTACCTCTACACGTGATGGCGATATCGATTTGTATACGATGGATCTTAAATCTGGTGTTACCAAGCGTTTAACCAATCAACTTGGGTATGACGGTGGGGCCTGGTATAGTCCGGATGGAACAAAAATAATATGGAGAGCCTCTAGGCCAAAAACAGCTGAAGAGGTAAAAGAGTACAAGGATTTACTCAGTGAAAACCTGGTTGCACCAACCAATATGGAAGTTTGGATTGCGAATGCAGACGGCAGTAGCCCCAAGCAGGTGAGTAAGTTTGGTCAAGCCAATTGGGCTCCTGCTTATATGCCCGATAGCAAAACCATCATTTTTGCTTCCAATCATGAGTACAAGAGGGGCTTTCCTTTCAACCTATATACCATGGATGAGAACGGCACCAATTTAAAAAAGATTAGTCGCGATAAGGGTTTTGATGCTTTTCCAATGTTCAGTGTAGATGGTAAAAAAGTTGTTTTTTGCTCCAATAGAAATAACGGAGGAACCAGAGATACAAATATATTTATAGCGGATTGGGTAGATTAGTTTTATTGGTTCAGCGTTAACCCATTCAGTCTTCTTAAGAAATACAATTTCTTGTTCTCAAAATAATCAATAGGGCCCTCTGGGCCCTTTGTTTTTATAGGTTTAAAGTCTAGGTCGTTTAATGGGGTAAATAAAACATCTGTAGAATCACCTGCCACAATTCTTCCATGTTTTGAGAAAATTGACGTAAAGTAAAATGTGAGTTCAAATCCCTTGTATACTGATAGTGAAGGTTTTATGTAAATATTTTTCTTAAAAGTGGTTTCCATTTCTTTTGCCCAGGGGTTTCCTGGGGTGATGAAAAACGCCGATGAATAATATATGGGTAAGGCTGCGTATTTGGACAATTGAATTTCTCTGAGTGTTTCCCAATTTGGCATTCCGACTACCACCAAGAGGGCTTTTTTGGAAAATTCTCTCACTATTTTTAGAAATTCTGTAGCAAATTTATCGTCTAAACTCCCTGCAATTACTACATTGGTTTTGGTGGTATCAAAGTGAGCTAACACATCCGTGGATGTAAATTTTTCAGGTAAAGCAATGGTTTTGTATTTCAGTTTTTTTACACGATTTCTTTCGTTGGCCGATTGGAAAACTTCTTGAATTCTATTGTCTAAGGGGTCAGCTCTTCTAAACCACATTACATTGGCATTGGACCATTTGCTTGAAATTTGTTGCTGCAGAAATTCAATGTGGGAATTGATAGTTGGGTTGGCTATGTATACTTGCGGACTTTCTCTAATACCTCTGTCGTTTGGATGGGTTGCATTGATGAACGGAATTTTAAATTCTCTAGAAATTAGTGCCAATTGATTAATCTCATTCCCACTTGTCTGGGCAATCATCATGTCTAATTTTTCAATCTCTCCGTTTTGTAGCAGCAAGTTGATATTGCCACTTGCACTTTGAATGTCGAAAACAGACATTTTAACTGAAATACCGTTATTGTTTAAGGAGTCTATGGCCATTGATGCTCCTTCGTAAAACTCCAAGCCTGCTGATGCTTGTCTTGGAAAATCTTTTGGCGACTTTAATTTTCCGGAATCTGTAAAGGATTGGTCTAAATACAATGAGGTGAAGAGCCCAACCCTGATTGTTCTTTTAGAAAACTGAGCACCAGCTTTTGTAAAGGCCAATAAAAATATAAGAAGGAGGAGGGTGTTTTTCATGGATTAAATTTAGTCCATTATTCCCATTCAATGGTAGCTGGGGGTTTACTGGATATATCATACACCACTCGGTTGATGCCTCTTACTTGGTTGATAATTTCATTCGAAATTTCTCCTAAAAACGCATAGGGGAGATGGGCCCAGTCGGCTGTCATTCCATCCACTGAAGTAACAGCCCTTAGCGCAACTGTAAATTCATAAGTCCTTTCATCACCCATTACTCCAACAGACTTGACAGGTAGAAGAATGGTTCCAGCCTGCCAGACTTTATCGTACAAGCCATGTTTTTTTAAACCTTCCATATAGATTTGGTCTGCATCTTGAAGGAGTTTTACTTTGTCAGCAGTGATTTCTCCGAGAATTCTTATTGCCAGTCCAGGTCCTGGAAATGGATGTCTGTACAACAAGTCATGCGGTATACCCAATTCTAAACCTACTTTCCGTACTTCGTCTTTGAATAGATAACGAAGTGGTTCAACTAAGCTGAGCTTCATGGTTTCGGGTAGGCCGCCTACGTTGTGGTGCGACTTAATCGTGACTGAAGGTCCGTGTACTGATACGCTTTCAATCACGTCTGGATAAATGGTACCCTGACCTAAAAATGAAATATCAGTGAGTGTATGTGCTTCTTGATCAAAAATCTCAATGAAGGTTCTGCCAATGGCTTTTCTTTTTTCCTCTGGGTTGGTTAAACCCGCCAATGCATTATAAAATGTTTCTTTTGCATCAACCCCTTTTACATTCAGATCGAGTTGTTCGTATGTTTTTATAACCGATTCAAATTCATCTTTCCTAAGCACTCCATTGTCTACAAAAATGCCAAATAAATTCTTCCCAATTGCTCTGTGGATAAGGGTTGCAGCAACTGTTGAGTCTACACCTCCACTCAATGCCATGACCACTTTTTTGTCACCAATTTTTTGCTTGAGTTCCTCAATGGTATCTGTTATAAAATGTGCCGGTGTCCAGTTGCCTGTGCATCCACACACATTGTATAAATAGTTGTGCAAGATTTTTTTTCCAA